>WQRS01000023.1 GCA_009786615.1 Treponema sp.
CACTGGGAGCATACAATCGCCATTTTTAAGGAGCACACTGAAATACTCACCGATCCGGTTATGTGCGATTCCTAATTTTTCTGCATTGTGTAACTATCTTTGTAGTTTAGAATTTGTTATAATGTATTGTGTACAAGCGCAGAAAATTGAAGGAGAGGAGTATGAACTTTACACGCAGGCTTTCATCGAAGAATTTTTTNGTTTTTAACTTGGTTTTAATTGGGGTGATATTCGGGTTTTCACTCGCGTTTCTTTCTTTTTCGTGNACCACACCCCGTAACAATAATGTAGCCCAAGCTCAGGAAGTTACGCCGGTGGTTATTCCTGCCGATGCGCTTGCAATAGCCGATGCCTTGCAGACGACCATGCGGGCAGTGACGGACAGGGTGTTGCCGTCTGTCGTGGAAGTGAAAACTGTTTCGCTTCAGCGCCGCCAGCAGGCGACCCCCCGCCCTGACGGCGCGCCGTGGGATTTCTTTTTTGGCCCGCGCCGCGTGCCTGAAGGCGGCGGCGGAGAATTCCGTTCCCGCGGCATGGGTTCCGGTGTGATAATCCAGCATAACGGGAGCAATTATTACGTGCTGACGAACAACCACGTCATTGACGGCGTTTCTGAAATCGTAATCGGCGCGCTTGACGGGACAGAATACGTTGCCACCGTTGTCGGTAGAGATCCCCGCAGGGATTTGGCAGTCCTTTCTTTCCAAAGCAGTGCCCGCTATCCAATCGCCGTGCTTGGCAACTCTGATAACGTGCGAGTAGGAGACTGGGCAATCGCCATGGGAAATCCGCTTGGTGAGCAGTTTTCGTTTACCGTTACTATGGGCGTTGTCAGCGCAGTCGGGCGCACAGGCGGCCCGGGCGGCAATATCAATGACTTTATTCAAACTGACGCATCGATAAATCAGGGGAACTCAGGCGGCCCGCTGGTTAATATACGCGGCGAGGTTATCGGTATTAACACGTGGATAGCCAGCAATGTCGGCGGCGGTTCGGTTGGTTTGGGTTTTGCCATTCCCATCAACAACGCCGTGCGGACGATTGATGAGATAATCAGAACCGGTTCGGTGAGTGACGGCTGGCTTGGTGTGTCTTTGACTGACCCGGATCGCGCAATGCTTTTGGACATGGGGCTTTCCGGCAGGGGGGCGCTTGCAAGTCAGGTTTTCTTGGGCTCTCCCGCTGATAATGGCGGAATCAGACCCGGAGACTTTGTTACCCACGTTGACGGCGTTGAAGTGCGCGGAAGCAACCACTTAACCCAAATAGTCGGTAACATCAGGCCGGGCGACACAGCGGTTTTCACTGTAAAACGTGGTAGTGCCTCTTCCAATTTGACGGTTCGTATTGAGGAGCGCACAAGTCAAACCGCCGCTGACTCACGGCGCTTGTGGCCCGGAGTCATGGTGACTTCGATTAACGAGCAAACGCGCTCAACCCTTAATTTGGGCAGCGACGCTTCCGGGCTTGTTGTAACAAACGTAATACCTGAAACCCCTGCCGCAATTGTCGGTCTTCAGCGCGGTGACAGGGTTACAGCGATAAATGATGTTCCTGTGACGGATGTGATATCGTTTTACAGGGTTTTAAGGGAACAAACGGATACCGAACTTTGGTTCAGTTTCATCCGGGGTGATAATACGCTGGAATCACTGAGATTCAGGCGAGGTTAGTCGTCCGCGCATAAATGCTAGGCGCTTAACTTTTTGAAAAGGGCTGTCCGAAAAGCAAGGCTTGGCGGATGCCCTTTTTTTGCTTGAAACTAAATCAATCAGAAACCAAATAAAAAACCTATCGTGCTCAATGGCACGATTGACGATCGTCAATCGCACGATCCTCCTTTAGAACCTTCCGCATTTAACCGAAAATCGAAGGGGGAGGGTTTCCATGTTGAAGGGAAAACCGCGGATACTTGTTTTGGGCGCAGGCATAATGCAGGGGCCTGCCCTCAAGATTGCCTGTGAAATGGGTTTTGAAGTTGTGGCTGTAGATGCTGATCCTGAAGCCCCTTGCGTCTCTTTCGCCGATCGTTTCAGGCAAATCGATCTCAAAGATCGGGAAGGAATCGAAGCGTTTGGAAGGTCGCTTTTGGCAGAAGGCGGGCTTTCAGGCATTATGACCGCGGGAACTGATTTCTCCGCAACCGTAGCATGGGCTGCCGAAAAGCTTAACTTGCCCGGGATTTCGTACCAGGCGGCTTTGGACGCCTCGGATAAGGAGCGTATGCGAAAAAAGTTTAAGGAGAAAGGCGTTCCCTCGCCTGACTTTATCATACTGAAAAGTCCGCCTTCCGCAAACGGTGGGTTTGGTGAAAAAAACGCTCTCCCTTTTCCCTTTCCGGTTGTGGTAAAACCTGTGGACAATATGGGTTCCAGAGGTTGCAGCAAGGTGGAAAGTTTTGGGGTTCTTGATGCGGCTGTTAGCTCGGCTTTGAAGTTCTCGCGTTCTGGCAGGGTGATTGTGGAAGAATTCATGGAAGGTCCTGAATTTTCCGTTGATGCGCTTGTGTTTGAAGGCGATATTACTATCTGCGGAATCGCTGACAGGCACATTTTCTTTCCGCCGTATTTTATCGAAATGGGACATACGATGCCGTCTTCTCAAAGTCCTGCTGTAATTGATTCGCTTTTGGAAACCTTTGCCGCAGGCATTAAGGCGCTGGGAATAACTTGCGGCGCGGCAAAAGGCGACATCAAGCTTACCCCGCAGGGCCCTATGATAGGCGAAATAGCGGCGCGGCTTTCAGGCGGTTATATGTCAGGCTGGACGTATCCGTACTCAAGCGGGGTGATGCCCGCCCAGGGGGCAATAGAAATCGCTTCCGGCAAAAAGCCCAGCCGCACAAAGCCTGAATGGAACTGGACATCCGCCGAACGGGCGTTTATTTCCATTCCGGGCACGGTGCATTCCATAACCGGACTTGAAAAGGCGCAGATCATGCCGCTTGTAAAAAATGTTTTTTCCCGCGTCAAATGCAGCAGCATCGTGGACTTTCCACAAAACAACGTCACTAAATGCGGCAATGTTATCAGCGCCGCCGAAAGCAGACTTCAAGCGGTAGATGCTGCCGAAACCGCCGCGCGTTCCGTCCTTATACGCCTTAAAGCGCCTGATGAAGCGACAGAAAGTTTTCTTTCCAGCCTTGGAGAGCCGTTTCCACCTGATGCCTTTGCCCTGGATTCAAGGCTTTTACAGCTCTTATACGCTTTACCGGAAGGCGCAGAAGGCAGCGGCGTTGGCTCCGGGGAAAGCCTTGCCATTGTGCCGTTCCATGAGTTTGCCGCTTCCGGCATCACCGATTACGTCGGGCGCAGCGTAAACTCAAGCCTTGACGCGGTAAGGCTTCTTACCGATATGGAACTGCCGTACTCAAGCGCGGCAGCCGCCGGGCAAAAAAACGCCGGGGAACTTGTCCTTGGGCGATCCTTCTGGAAGGCGTTTGTCCGCGGCGGCTATCAGGGGGCTGCGTATTTCATTGACAAACTGCGGGAGACCAATGGATAAACTCCGGCTTTGCCGCCCCCGCAAAACTCAGGCTCTTTTTGTTTTGCTTGTAACGTTGTCTTCCCACGCCTTCGCCCAAAGTATGAGTGTTCATACCCTTAGCCTTGAAGAAGCGCTGGTAAGCCTTTCAAGTTTAGGAGCCGGAACTGCCGAATTCCGCTGGGATCCGTTTTTTTCTTCCGGGACATTCACCGTCGGGCGGCACGAAGCGAGCTTCGCATCCGGCAGGGCGGGGGAAAGCGGCGCGGTTCTCATGGATCACAGGGATATATTAAATCTTCCCTTGCCTTACACTGAACAGGGAAACATCAGGTTTCCGGAAAGTTTTATCAGGGAAGTAAGGTACACCCTCTTACGCAACATTGAAGAAAACCGCTCCCGTTTTAGAGTCGCAGCAATTGTAATCGATCCGGGGCATGGCGGGAGAGATCCGGGCGCGATAGCAACTCACACAGTCGCCGGGAGGACGTTTACCCTTATTGAGCGGGACATCGTGCTTGATGTTTCNCTCCGCCTTCACGCAAAGCTTGCGGCGTCTTTCCCGGACAAGCAGGTGCTGCTTACCCGCGACAGAGATGTAACCGTATCCCTTGAGGATAGGGTGAACCTCGCAAACGCGATTCCTATGGCGGAGAACGAGGTGGCGATTTTCGTTTCCGTCCACACAAACGCTTCATTTAACAGAAACGCGCGAGGCTTTGAGATTTTTTACCTGCGCCCCGGTTACCGCCGCGAGGTAATTGATTTGGGAAGCGTTGCCGGAAGCGAAGAAGTTTTATGGATTTTAAACAGCATGATGGAGCAGACTCTTGCCACCGAAAGCATACTTTTGGCGAATAATATTCTTGCGCGGCTTGGGCAGTCTGTGGGGCATCTCAAACCGAACCGGGGGGTAAAACCCGCCGAATGGTTTGTGATTCGAAACGCCCGTATGCCTTCGGTTCTGGTTGAGCTGGCGTTTAAGACCAACGAAACTGACGCGCTCCTTTTGGAAANCCCTTCACACTTGAACTTGCTCACTCATGCACTGTATAATGGCATATCTGATTTTATTGCCTTTTTTGAACGGTCAGGAGCTTTGGCCGGATCACAGTGAGTGGGAGCATGAGCGAAGTTTTATCCAAAATTGGTGAGTTTTTTAAGAGCAGCGTAAACCGCCGCCTTGTATATTTGGCGGTGCTTGTTATTATAGCGCTGGTTGATTTTGCGAGTATGGGACTTACCAGAAGAACTTTTGTGTTTTACGCAGTGAGGGACTCTTTCCCGGTTGTGGAAGAGCGTTTTATTAACCGATCGGGAAACCGTGAGACGGATGTGCGGCGGTATGTGGAGCAGGTTCTTTTGGGCCCGCAGGCACACGATTCTAAACTCCTTTTTTATCGTGATACGCAGCTTTTGTCCTTGATATATCAAGACGGCGTTGTGTTTGCAAGCCTAAGTAANCAGGCAGCCTTACCACCTCCGCAAGGGGGGAGCGCTTTCACAAGCCTTTTGACCTTGAACAAAGGGATACGGCGCAACTTTTCTTCNGTAAGCGATGTGCGAATATTTATCGGCGGAAATCAAGTTTTTTTTGAAGAATTTCGCCGGATCTTTGATGATCCTGCCGATAATAGTAGGACGTAAAACCTCACCATAAGGTGTTGACAAATTAAGGGTATATAATATACTTACTTAATAATGGTTTAAGAAAACTTTTAGTTGAAAGGAGCTTTGAATGAAACGGATTATCATTCTTGTTACCGTCGCGGTGTTTTCTGCTGGGATGCTGTTCGCGAACGAAAGTGTGTTGATTGATTTTTCCTTGCTGGCTGCGGATATCCGCGTGCCTGTAGGCGAAGATGATCAGGGCACTATGCCGAACCAGAACCGCCGTACCGTAATGGACTACGGTCATGTGGCAGGAGCCAGCTTCACTGCCAGTCAGAGGGCGTTGATGAGGACATCGCTTGCGATAGAGAATTGGAGTGTTGAATTGAATTCCTCCGCTCGCACGATCCACAACGTAACCCGATCGTACACGCGGGAAGCGCCTTCCAGGCGTTTTGGAACAGTAATGGGTGCGCGGGTTCACTTCCCGCTTATTCAAGCCTTTTCACACGCGTTCATTAGACCGCCGTTTGAGATTCCGGCTTATGAGGCAATGGTTGATATCGACGATGAAGGCAACATCGGTGCTCCGGTCGGTAACGGCTTCGCAGGTCCGACCCGCTTTGAAGGCGGCTTCGGTGTTGTGAAAAACGTTGGAACCATCAGGTCTGTCGCTGTTAACGTGTATGGGCTTAACTTTCCCCACGCTTTAAACGTGATTCTCATTGACAGCATGGGCAATGAGCAGACCGTGTTCATGGGACGCCTTAACTTCGACGGCTGGGGCGAACTTGTTTGGAACAACCCCCAGTACATTTTCGATGTGCGCCACCGCGACCTTAGGCTCTTCCCTCTGTATCCCCATTCAATGCCCTTCGTGAAGTTCGGCGGTTTCCGCCTTGATAGGGATGCCTCTCACATAGGCGGTGACTTTATCGTGTACTTCAAAGATGTGCGCATTATTTATGACCTTGCCGTTCTTGATCAGGAAAGGGACATTGATGATGAGGCTCTGTGGGGCATTATCCGCGACCGCGAAGCAGAAAGGCGAATGTTTGAGATGCAGCGCTTTGGTCAGAACCAGATCCTCCACTTCGTGGAAGCTCAAGTTCAGACAAGATCCCCTTGGGATCCAATTCATGGCGCGGATCAGCAGGCGCGATTTGGGTTTACACCCCCGACAGGTATCGATGATTAGGATAATTTTTCAGGCAGTTTAGCCCAAAAGGGACTTACGAGAACCGGTTGCTCAAAGATGAAAAATCTTTTGGCAGCCGGTTTTTTTTGCGGGTAGACTAAATAAGATATTCTTGATATATTCTTGATAGCTATGCTTGATTATCGTTTTATCATCGATAACATCGAAGAAGTCAAAAAAAATATCACCAACAGGCACATGGATGCTGACGCTGATGAAGTGGCAAGGCTTTTTGCCGCGCGTACGGAGCTTTCAACATCCCTGCAAACGCTCCAGCAGCAGCGGAACGCAAATGCGGCGGCAATGAAGGGAAAACTTGAAGACGCTTCCCGCGCAGCACTTGTGGAGGAAGGGAAAAGGCTTAAAGACAGCATTGCCCTTCTTGAAGCTGATTTGTCTATTGCTGAAGCTGAACTGCTTGCAGAGGCACGTAAAATCCCCAACATGGCACATCCTGACGCTCCGGTTGGCAGCGAGGATAAGGATAACCTTGAGGTTAAGCGGGTAGGGCAGCCGNCTGTGTTTGATTTCCAGCCGCATGATCATGTGAAACTTGGGCAGGATTTGGACATTGTTGACTTTGATACTGCNACGAAGGTTTCAGGAACCAAGTTTTATTACCTGAAAAACGAAGGTGTGTATTTAGAGCTTGCCCTTGTCCGTTATGCCCTTGATATTTTGCAAAAAAAAGGATTCACCCCTTTTATTACGCCGGATATAGCGCGGGAGGAAATCCTTGAAGGCATAGGTTTTAACCCGCGCGGGGAAGAGTCCAACATTTACTCACTTGAAGGGGAAGGCTCCTGCCTTGTGGGAACTGCGGAAATTACGCTTGGCGGCTATTATTCAGATACGATTATCGGAAGGGAAAAACTTCCCCTTCGCATGGCNGGNCTTTCCCACTGTTTCAGGCGCGAAGCGGGGGCTGCCGGGCAATTTTCTAAAGGGCTTTACCGCGTTCACCAGTTCACGAAGCTTGAAATGTTCATTTATTGTCTGCCTGAGGAATCGGATAAAATGCATGAAGAACTGCGCCTCATAGAAGAGGAAATTTTTTCAGGTCTTGAAATCCCATTCCGTGTGGTNGATACNTGNACAGGTGATCTTGGNGCGCCTGCGTACCGCAAGTGGGATTTGGAAGCGTGGATGCCCGGAAGGGCAAGTGTCCAGTCAAAAACTCAAGGCGATTGGGGAGAAGTAACTTCCACATCGAATTGCACTGATTATCAGGCTCGCAGGTTAAACATCCGGTACAAGGATGAAAACGGTAAAAATAAGTTTGTCCATATGTTAAACGGTACAGCAATTGCCGTTTCACGGGCAATTATTGCTATTCTGGAAAATTTTCAGCAGCCTGACGGATCTGTGAAGATTCCTTCGTCGCTCGTTCCATACTGTGGATTTGAGAGAATCGAAAGTAAGCAAATGAGGGATTAAATTGATTCGAGGTTTTCTTTTTCTTTTTGTTGCTCTTTTTGTTTTTTCTGCTTGCCAATCGTTTGATAACGCAGAGCAAGGGCGTAACGTGTCACTGGTTTCTGTCGATGTTACACAGGCAGGTTTTGATAGGACAGAATTGGCTGTCAGCCTGAANATACAAAATCCAGGTCACTCTCCGCTTCCTATGCCTAGTATTGAATGGGGACTGATTGTTGATGGTGAAAGATTTGTTTCAGGCACGCAATCTTTAACCGGAACTATTGGGCGCAGAAGAGCAGCGCGCGTTTCAATTCCTGTAAGCTTTGCTTTTAAGGATTTTTACAATCAATTTTCACATTTATTTCCGGTGAAGGAAGTTCCATACCACATTGAACTTTCAATAAACTTCAAGCATTCTGACAAAGAAATTGAACCTGAGATCTTTGAGGTTTCAGGAATTCTCATCCCTCCGCAATTGCCGCTTCTCCATCTTGGAGATAAACGCATTGTAAGCTATGATTTTTCTGCCATTCAGTTGTCATGGGATGTGGAAGTTGAAAATCCCAATACATTTCCCNTTCCTTTCCCAAACCTCATNTGGGTTTACCATATCAATGACACGATAGTTTCATCAGGCAATCTTGGCTACNGGGCGATAATTCCTCCAACTTCCNNTTATAAAACGCCTGTCAGCATCAATGTGCCCTATGAAGATATTTTACGCTCTCTTGGGAATGAGTTTAATGCATATCAAGCCCATGGCGTTTTTTCAATTGCGGTTTCCCTTAAGGACATGGGGTTTCCTCAGCNTNAGCNTCAAGAGGATCACTTCGCAATGTTATCAAACAATGCTGTGTCTGTTCNGTCAGTAATCCCTGTTTTAAGGCCGCCTGAAGTTTTTTTCACTGGCATAACACGAAGATCGCTTGGAATGCTAAGATTTGAGTTTGAACTTGGCTGGGAAGTGCACAACAGAAACAACTTTGNCTTTGAAGTTGGTGAGTTCAACTACGAATTCACCGTNAACAACCGTGCNTGGACGCAGAGCAGCTTGGGTAACACACCGCGAATTGCCGCGAATGGCAGGACAGCCATTTCCACTAATGTTGTTATCACCGCGCCNGTTATTGTGCAGGAACTNGTTACAGTTTTAAGTCAGGGAAGCAACGTTGCGTATGANAATCGNGGAAATGTCACTTTTATTGCGGACAGCGAAGGGCTTGGGAAACTGGACATTCCCCTGCAAATCATGGGAAGCACCAGAATCCGCTAAGCCGTTCACTTTATCACAATGTTTACAAGTTTCCCGGGTACTGTGATTACTTTAACAATGCTTTTCCCGTCCAGCCATTTTTTTACGCCCGGCAGTTCTTTTGCCGTATTTTCAAGTTCCCCGGCTCCGGTTCCCGCTNCAGCGCTGAACTTGTCCCTGATTTTGCCGTTTACCTGAACAACAATTGTTTCCTCATCATCTATGGTGAGGCTTTCTTCATAACGCGGCCACTCGCTTTTTGAAACAGATTCNGCATGCCCGATTTTTTCCCACAGCTCCTCTCCCAAGTGCGGCGCGTACGCAGAAAGCATTATAACCAGCGGCTTCCACAGATTAAGGGGAACGCTTTGCAGTTTGCTGAGTTCGTTTGAGTATATCATCATCTGACTTATGGCGGTGTTAAAGTTAAGGCTTTCGGTGTCAGAAGTCACTTTTTTGATCGTTTTGTGCAGTAGTTTTGTGAGTTCTTCAGTGTTTGCAGGCGCGGGGGAGTTTTCAGAAACCAAAACATTATTGCTTATAGCCCAAATCCTTTCAAGAAAGCGGGAAACGCCGATAAGCCCCGCGGTGCTCCAGGGTTTGCTGACTTCAAGAGGGCCCATGAACATTTCATAAACGCGCAAAGAGTCCGCGCCATACTCGCTTATTATGTCATCGGGATTTATCACGTTTTTTAGGCTTTTGCTCATTTTTGCAATGACTTCGGTCACTTCTTCACCGGTTTCTTTCTCAAAAAATCTTCCGTCNTGGTGCTTTTCAATCAAGTCTGTGGGCACAAGCGTTTTGTCTTTGCGCTGGTATGCAAACGAAACAATCATGCCCTGNTTTACAAGGCGCATGAAAGGCTCTTTTGTACCCACAAGCCCTGAATCGTAAAGGACTTTGTGCCAAAAGCGGCTGTACAAAAGGTGCAAAACCGCGTGCTCCACGCCGCCAACATACAAATCCACAGGTGCCCAATAGTCCTGCTTTTCGCGCTCGGAAAAGGACGCGCCGTTATGCGGGTCAAGGTAGCGCAGATAATACCAGCAAGAGCCCGCCCACTGGGGCATTGTGTTTGTTTCCCGCCGCGCAGCGCCGCCGCACTTGTGACAGGTTGTGTTCACCCACTCATCAATTGCCGCAAGGGGCGATTCGCCTGTGCCGGTNGGCGAGTAAGAGCTGACATNAGGGAGTNTTAAGGGNAGGTCTTCCTCTTTTAGCGGGACTATNCCGCAGGAAGAGCAGTGGATCACAGGGATTGGTTCGCCCCAATAGCGNTGGCGGCTGAAAATCCAGTCGCGAAGCTTATAGTTTACCGCTTTTTTTCCAAGCCCCCGCTCTGAAAGCCACTCAGTGATTTTTACTTTGGCTTCGGCGGT
>WQRS01000024.1 GCA_009786615.1 Treponema sp.
CGTGAATTAGAATCTGCCAATGTTAAAAATAAAGAGTTGATAAATGAAATTGCCCAGCTTAAAGCCATACAATCAGCAATGCCTGACCCTTATTATATCAGNGACATGGATTATAATATTATCTTTTGGCCTGACTCTATTGCCAAACTTATGGGGTATTCCGCTNNCGAGGCAAAAAAATTAAAATGCTATGAAATATTTAAAGCTTGTGTATGCCCTCCTCAAAGCGATTGTCCAACGCAGCGTTGTCTGGAATCAAGGCAGTTTTTAAAGGATGTTGCCGTAGATGTTTATCATAAAAGTGGAGCCACTATTCACTCCCTCGTATCCAATGCAGGTATATATGATGAGAACGGCAATCCGACAGGTGCTGTCGAAATAGTAAAGGATAATACGATTATTAAAAACAGCATGGATTCTATCGGTCAGATAATAACAAAAATAGGAACAATCTCAGAAACCTTAAAAACTGAAATATACAAAACACAAACCATATCTGAAAAAGTCAACGAACAAGCGCTTGAATCTTTAAATAGTATTATGACAGGCGTTAAGGCCGGCAACAGTGTAAGTGAAAAAGCGGATTACAGTAGTAAATATGCGGTNAATTTACAAACAACAATGAAAACGGTAAATGAATCGATGGGNTTTTCTATAGGTAAGATTGCGGAGCTNAAATCAAAATCGGAAACGATAATTGAATTTATCAAAGTAATTCAAGACATCGCCGCAAAAACCAATCTACTGGCAATAAACGCTTCTATAGAAGCCGCCCATGCCGGAGAGTCAGGAAAAGGATTTAAAGTTGTCGCTGACGGTATCAGGGATCTCTCTAAAAACTCAAACGAATCAGCCCAATCAATTAACTCCACGATACAAGAAATTATCGGACTCGTCAAAGAGTCAACAAATTCGCTTAATATTACCGGAAACGACATAACAACCGGTACAAATAATATTTCTGAACTTTTAACATTTGTTACGGATATAGATGACTCTTCGAAAGTTCTTCTAAATATTTTGGACTTAATGGAAAAAGCCGCTGCCGTTACTTCCCGGTTAGGAGAGGAACAAAACGAAACGGTAATTGAATTAGAGAAAGTGATAAAAAACTTAATAGAAATTGAGCTGCAGTTGAGGGAAGAGTTTATGGCATTTAAACAAATACAAAATATGGATATGGGATAAAAAACAAACTTCATTTAACAAGAACGTTAAGTTCAAGTTTTCAAGTGCACTTGCGATCTCTTGACAGTATAATTAATATAATATATAAGCAATAATATCAATATTTATTGAAGGGGTGACAATAAAATATGGAAATAATCTATCGCGGTGACATAATACCTGACACAGATCAAATAATTGAACTTTATAATAGTTCCGGAATAAATCGCCCGACAATGGATAAAGAGCGAATAAAAAAAATGTATTCTAACTCTAATTTAGTTATAACTGCTTGGGACAATGATAATTTGGTTGGTATTTCTCGTTCATTGACAGATTTTTGTTATTGCTGTTATTTATCAGATCTTGCTGTTAAGAAGGAATATCAGAAAACCGGAATAGGCAAAAAACTTTTAGAAATAACAAAAAAACATATTGGTGAACAGACAGCCTTGATACTTCTTTCTTCTCCAACAGCAATGGAATATTATCCAAAAATTGGTCTCCAAAAAATAGATAATGGGTTCATAAACAAACGGGCTAAATAATACAAGCGAATATATGATTTAATATTGTGAAGATTACCGCAGTTTTTTCAAACTGTCAGGTAAATACTATACTTACGCACCCAGGCTCACTCAAACACAAAAAACTTTGCTGTCCAATATGTGGGAAACCGTGAATTGGAGCCTTGAGGGCGCGGGACAAAACCAATGCCTATGTGTGTGAAATCGCGGCGTATTATGTTCTGTCTGTAATGCGGGGACTGCATCCACGCGGCAACCACTTCTTCAGGTGTTGACCATCCGCCGGCAATATTTGTGCTCCAGCTTCTTAAATTAGAAATGCCTGAACGTTCAAGCCTTTGGCGGGCGTTAGAGCCGTCAGAACTTGAGTGCCGCATAAGGTCATAACGGTGCATATCCATGCTGTGTCCGCGGGCGGCGCAGGAAGCGGCATCGTGCCACTGTAGCGGCAAAAGACCGTGAATGCGCCTTTGATGGTTTGTGAGCTCAAAAACGCGGAGCTCAAAGGCACTCGCCTGAAAACCTTCCAAAGGCAGCGCGTCAGGGGAAAATGTTTCAGGCAGACATGAAATAACAGGTGCAGGCAGCAAAGTTGGCGTGCACATTATGACAGGCAACGGTAGAGCGGCAGGCGGTTCTTCCAAAGATCGGCATGAGGGGAAAAGACCCAGCGCAAAAACACAAGCAACGGAAAAGTATACGTAAAGTTTTTTTTTCATAGGCTATCCTAATTATGTTTACCCCAGGTCATTTAAACGTTCCATGGGTGAGACAATTTCAGTTACACGGACACCGAAGTTTTCATCGATGACAACAACCTCTCCTTTGGCAATGAGTTTGTGGTTTACCAAAATATCCACCGGCTCACCGGCAAGCTTATCAAGTTCGATAATGGTACCTTCACCCATGCTAAGAATGTCTTTGATTGACTTTTTTGTGCGCCCCAGTTCTACAGTCATTTCCATGAAAACGTCCATGATAAGACCGATGTTTCCCATTTCCTGGTGCGTGCGGCCGGGCATCAANTTGGGGAACTGGACTGACTGCACATTGGTCGGCGCCCCGCCCATACCNGGCATCCCCATTCCTTGCATTCCCATNCCGGGCATTCCACCCATCCCCATGCCTTGCATCCCGCCCATATTGGGCATTCCCATGCCNGGCATTCCACCCATATTGGGCATTCCCATGTTTGGCATCCCGCCCATATTTGGCATTCCCATGTTTGGCATCCCGCCCATTGNAGCGCCGCCGCCGGTTAATGCCCTGGCAATGTCNGAGGCAATTCCCGCACCATAGATTTCCCACATTTCATGCGGCATCCCGTCACCAAGATCAAGCTGGTAGTGGGCGCTTAAAAAATCCCCTGCCGGTAAAGCGGCGGCGGCTTTTCTTATATTGGCAGCCTCAGGGGCTGATGAGGCGATGGATTTGTTATTTGTCTTTTTGGTCAAGTCAGTAATTTGCGTTCCAATCAACTGCGATATAGCCTCGCCCACTACCGACATCGCCATTTCATCCATTTCGATGTTGTCTTCTTTGCTCATGAGACTGGCGATGCTTCGGGCGGTATCCTCAGGCATTATAAAAATNTGTTCNCCCGGNAAACCTGATGTGTAATCCGCTTTTACCACTGTAACCATATCAGGAAGTTCAGACAAAAGCGCATCGCGGCTGGAAAAGCTCACACGCGGCTCTTTTATGTTTACGCTGGCTCCGGTCATCATGGAAAGGTTGGAAGATTCAGCGCCTATGTTGGCACTCAAAAAGTCCTGCATGGCTCTGCGATCTTCATCAGAGCCTCCTCCCCCGCCGCCCATCATCGCAGGCATTGCCTGCGTAGACGGGCTTCCAATACCCGATGTATCTACACCTGACAATAATGCATCAATTTCATCTTGCGACAGAGCACCATCACTCATAATAACCCCTTTGTCGTGCGGTTTTCATAACCGCACAGTGATCTAATATGAAACAGAGTTTCATAAAAGTTCATCCCCTTCGGATGCAAGCTCCTCAAACTTCTCCTGCTCAAGTTCNGCTATTCTCTTTATCACCTGCACCGCCATCTTTTTCCCTATAACACCAGGGCGGCATAAAAACTTTTTCTTGTTACCAACATTAAGCGAATACGGATCACCTGCTTTTGTATTGTAAAGCTGTATAACGTCTCCGGTTTGCAGTGAAAGCACTTCACGCACGGTAACATTTATTTTTCCAATCTCCGCTACTACATTAACATCGACCGATGCAAGCTTCTCCTTTAATACGTTTAAGTTTTCCGTTGTAGCACCGCGGTGTACGGTAGAAAACCAAAACTGTGTTGAAAGCTTTCCGACAATAGGCTCGATGGTAAGGTAAGGAATACAGAAGTTAATCATGCCTTCCACATCGCCGACTTTGGTTTCAAGCGTTACAAGCACGACCATGTCNGATGGCGGCACTATTTGGGCAAACTGCGGGTTGGTGTCGATTTGCCCAAGGCGCGGGCGCAAGTCGATTACCTGTGTCCATGCCTCTCGCATATTTCCCAAAATGCGGACGATAATGCCTTCCATAACTGATGACTCAATGTCCGTCAACTCGTGCGGGTTTTTCGTNCCTTCCCCTGTGCCGCCGAAAAGNCGGTCTATAATGGAAAAGGTTATCGCCGGGTCTATTTCCAAAATCGCGTTGCCTTTAAGCGGATCCATGTTGATGATGGCAAGCGTTGTGGGTGTAGGTATTGATCGGATAAACTCTTCGTATGTGAGCTGGTCAACAGAGGCGACGTGAACGTGTACCATGGAGCGAAGCTGGGCGGAAAGGCTAGTTGTCGTAAGACGGGCGAAGGTTTCGTGCATCATGGAGATAGTTCTTATCTGTTCTTTGGAAAACTTGTCGGGGCGCTTGAAGTCATAAATTTTTATCTTACGGGTATCCGCAGCCGGACGTATATCCTCAGGCTCCGAATCACCCGCATTTATGGCTGTGAGTAGCTGGTCAATTTCGTCTTGCGACAGTACTTCAGTCATGCCCCTGAAACCCCTCTCTTATTTCATCGGCAATTCAGTTCCGCTTATTAAGTCTGCCACACAAATGAAAGAAAATCAAGGGGTTTCGATCATAATTGCATGACGTGAAGCTGGTTAAATGTTACCCCTCTTACACGCGCGGAATTGAGCACCCTTGTATTCAAGTGCTCGATAATTTCCTGCCGTAAGCGCGGCTCATTTTCAGGCCTCAGTTCATCGGCGCGGCGCGACCTGAAATAAAGCCTGACAAAATCGCGCAGTTCATGAAGGCGGCCGTTAAGTTCCGAAAAGGCCGCGGCATCGTTTAAGTCGTACAACAGCACCATGTCCACCATCACCATAAACGGAACCGGATCATTTGTGCTTGTGTTAATAGGCCCTATACCTTCAAAAGCCGAAAACACAGGGCGCTGGCCTACAAACGGGGAAGCCACAGGAATGGCTGTTTGCGCGGCTCCGGCGCGGCTGAGAACATTGTGTGTAATAACAGAGACCGTTATTATAAAAATTACAGCCCCAAGCCCTATCGCCACAAATTTGAGCAAGTTCGGCAGGAGCGCAACCAAACCTGAAGTTTTTTTTGCAGATCCGCCTGAAGATGGAGCGTCACCGTCCTCAAGATCAAGTTCATCGCTGTCAGACATTTCTGTTACCTCCTATAAATGTGCTTCGTCAATAATGATAATATCAACACGCCGATTCAATGCCCTGCCCTGCTCCGTTTCATTTGAAGCAAGGGGCATGGTATCGGCGAAACCTGAAATCTGAAAACGCCGCTCATCCACGCCGAAATCCGCCAGGTAACGCAGTACCATGCGCGAGCGTTCGGCGGATAAATGCCAGTTGTCCTGCCAAGGGCCGGCAGGGTCAATAGGAACTGAATCGGTGTGGCCTTCAAGCCTGATGCGCCTTCCGCCGACTTCGTTTGAGTTAAGCAGGGCTGCGGCGCGAATTAGGGCATCTCGCGTTTCCTCGATATTTATTCGTGCACTGGCAGGGTGGAAAAAGGCGTCCGAGGCAAAACTTATGATTATCCCCCGTTCATCTTGCGTAATTCGCACCAAATTACTGCGCACTTCAGGGGTAAAAAGGCTTACTGCCCGGCGCATCGCTGTTCCCATAGCCCGCCCCTGCTCCATCGAAGGCATTGCGGCAATTGTGTTCCCCAATGCGGAATGGTTACCNGGTGAAAGGGTGTGCCCGCCAAGCCCTATGCCCTGCCCCCGGTTGTGGAAGGCTGAAATTATCGCCTCAAGGCGCACTATGTCAATATCTTCGGGGCTGAAAAGGGCGACAAAAAAGCAGAGCAACAGCGATATCATGTCTGCGTATGTGACAATCCAATCCTGTTTTACCCCGCCAGGGTCTTTTTTNGCCCTTCGTCCCTTCAGCATCGTTTACCTCACCCTAATCCTTAAGCACTTCCGCTTCTACCGCTTTGCGATCTTGCGGGGTAAGGTATGTAAGAAGTTTTATNGCCAAAATACGGGGATTGTCCCCCGCTTGTATGGAAAGNACCCCTTCTATCTGCATTTCTTTAAGTCTTGTTTCNTGNGCGTCGTANGTTTTCAGCTTGCCTGACATGGGAATCGCAAAAAAGTTCGCNATAAACGCGCCGTAAAGTGTTGTAATAAGGGCAAGCGCCATGTTCGGACCAAGTGCCGCCCTGTCTTCGAGGTTGCCCAACATCCCGATAAGTCCGATAACCGTTCCCATCATCCCGACGGCTGGGGCAAGCGCGCCCCACATATTGAGTATCGATATTTTGCCCATGTGCCGGTCTTGCATCTGGTTCAGATCGTTTTCCATAAGGTTGCGGATAATTTCCGCGTCCGTTCCGTCAACCACCAGGCGCATCCCTTTTTTTACAAACTCATCATCCAAATCTTCAAGCTCTTCTTCAAGCGCCAAAAGCCCTTCACGGCGGGCTTTTTCAGACATTGCCATAAGTTTAACGATGATTCCCTGTTCGTTGAAGCTTGGCGTTTTAAACGTGAGGTTGATAATGCCCGGAAAGCTCATAATGTCTTTCATGCTGGAAAATGTGAAAAGTATAAGAAGTGGAGTGACGACAACCAGAATTATCGAGGGGATGTCTATAAACGCCAGAAGACTCGAGCCGCCGACGACAATAGAGAAAATAATCATGGCAATACTGCCAATTACACCTATTAATGTCGCTATGTTCACGCTATACCTCTATCGGGCGGATTTTATTCCTCATTCTTAAATCCGCCTATCCGCTGCCGGTANTCCACAATCCNGTCGATTATGGTATTTACCTTTTCTAGCACNATCGTATGCTTGCCGGAAAGCATTAATAAAGTTGTGTCAGGGCGAAGCTCGATTGATTCAATCTGATGCGGGTTAATGTAGTATTCAGTCCCGTTAAGCCGGGTTACCTTTACCATTACGCTCCTTATTCCTCAATACTATTAAGTTTAACGCATAAACGCAACATATCTCAAGCGATCTAAAACCTTTTTTGATCGCTTGAGGTTACGTTTACCGCAAGTTCAATATTTCCTGCAGCATCTGGTCAGATGTCTGAATCGTCCGTGAGTTTGCCTGGAAACCGCGCTGGGTGATGATCATGTCGGTAAACTGTTCCGCCAAATCCACGTTGGACATTTCAAGAACGCCCGCACGCATCGTGCCGCGGCCTGCAACGCCTGATGTGCCTATGTCGGCAATGCCAGAGTTCGGTGAAACGCGGAAGTTGTTGTCNCCNACTTTTTCAAGACCGCCCTGATTGGGGAAACTCGCCATAGCGACCTGCCCAAGCACGCGGTTAGTGCCGTTGGAAAAAATACCTGTGATAATGCCCTGCGTATCGATGCGGAAGTTTTCCATATAGCCCATCGTGTGCCCGTCCTGCTCAAAAATGCGCGTTGTACTGCGTTCGGCAAACTGGGTCATTGAGTTTACCAGACCGCCAACCGTACCAAGATTCAACTGGAATGTTTGGCGCACCATCGTTCCGTCATCTTCAGGNAANGCACTTTGTACGTCAAAGGCNACGTTCATGATCACAGGTCCTGTTTCGGCTGACTCGTTTCCCGCGCCGTCAACAACGTTCACCAGCCGCCCCTGATTGTTAAAGTTCAGCGTGAAAATTTCAGGGCCGCCGGCAACCGGAGCAAGGGCGCCAAGCCCGACTGACGTGTTAGTNGGAACGTCAGCCTGCGGGTTTACCACAACGCGCGCNGTCCAGCTATTGTTCACGCCTGCAACGCGTGAAAACTCAACTTGCAGATCGTGCGAATCGCCGAACGCATCGTAAATACGCTGCTGTGTCCGCCACGTCCCCTGCTCCATCTGCAAGGCCGAAGCATCGTCCGGTATTTCAGGCGTTCGCTTGTCAAGGTTACTGGCGAAGTTTACCATTGTGGTTGCCCGCGCCGCGTCTTTTGCGCCTATGGGGATGACAAGNTTTTCCACGTTGCGCGAAGTGTCAAGGAACTGAACGCCGTCAATTTCCTGGGTCAGCCAGCCTTGTACGTGCATTCCGCCCGGGTTCACCATGTTGCCTTCACGGTCAAGGGAAAAAGTGCCTGCGCGGGTGAAAAGGTTTGTCCCGCGNTCGTTAAGCACAAAAAAGCCCGTGCCGTTTATGGCAAGGTCAGTTCCCACGCCTGTGGTCTGAAACGAACCCTGAATGTGCAGAGTGTCTATTGAGGCAATTGTCATACCAAGACCGACTTCCTGCGGGTTTACACCGCCGACAGTGTCAGTCGGGCGGGAAGCGCCTTGGAGCTGCTGGTAAAACATATCCTGAAAGTTCACGCGGTCACGTTTAAAACCGAATGTGTTCACGTTGGAGATGTTGTTACCAATTACATCCATCCTTGTCTGATGGTTCTGGAGTCCTGAAACTCCTGAAAATAAAGATCGCATCATACTTCGTCGTTCCCCCTTGCTGCTACATTTATAATTCTTGTTACCTGATTCCAGTCAAAAAATCTGCCGTCAACCATCACCTGCGGTACTTCATCGCGTGTAACTGCCTGAACAACTCCCTGTACGGTTTCCTCACCTATGGCGATTTCAACGCCCTGCCCCAGCGCTCCGACAGCTTCAGAGGATTGCATAATTCTGGCAATTCTGGCGAAGTCCGCCGACATATTGCTCATCTGTTCAAGAGCCGAAAACTGTGCCATCTGCGCGATAAACTCATTATCTTGCATAGGGGAGGTTGGATCTTGGTGCGAAAGTTGTGTAAGCAATATCCGCAAAAAATCGTCTTTGCCCAGTGATTGAGAGGGGTTTAAGCTCCGCTGTTCGATTTCAAGCGATAAACGCCTGTTTTCTGCCTGTGCCCATGCGTCAAGATCGACACGTTCCTGAGCAGTCATTATAGACTGTATTGCCATTTGGTTCTCCTAAATAAATATGTTTACCGTTTTTCTACCCGCAGAAGCGGCTAAAACCATTGCCTGTAAATCAAGACCTTCGCTTTCACTCAATTCAGCCACGCTTTCGTAACCGGATGAGGCAAGTGTGCGATCAGCGGCGGACATTCCATCGTTCCGCTGCCCTGCCTTATCTCCCTCATCGCCGCCCTGCGTATCATGCGCAAGTGACATATCAAGGGAGGTTTCCAAAAAACCTGAATCCCTGAAAGCCTTTTCCAAAACCGGAAGTTCCTTTTGGAACGCCCGCAGAGCTTCATTGCTTTCAACAATAATACGCCCCATTATCTTGTTTTCGGTCATTTCAAAGTGTACCTTTACCATTCCAAGTGAAGCGGGGTTAAGTGCAAGACGCAAAATCCCCTCCCCACCGTTGCGGATAATTATCGTGGCGTTTTTGACTATATCCATTCCGAGATTTCCACGCAGTTCTCGCGCAAGGGCATCTTCAAAGAACTTGCTCTGCAAAGAATCGTGGGCGGAATTTTTGGAAGCCAAACCGTCAGCCGGTTTTGAAGAAGGCTTTAAATCAACGGGGATTTCGATTTCCGCGTGCGTCGGGTTAAAGGCGCGCTCAACTCCCCTGTTTGTTTCGCCACTTTGCGCCTGCGTCTCACTTGTACGGTAATCGCGTACTTCAAGACTTAAGCGCTCCCTGCTCTCGCGTTCAGGATGTTCAAGTGAGTATTTGGGCGGTTTTTCGCTGTCTGCAAGCGCTGCCGCTTGTGATGCAAGCGCGTTTTGAGTGTTGTGTGCGTTGTGCGTTTGCACCTCAACGCGGGCTTGGGTGTTTTCCGCTGAATAAGCGGCCGCTAAGTAAGCGGACGCTGAATAAGCGGCGGCGCTTGCGGCGTTTGAAGCTTGCGCATCTGCCTGAGCGCTTGGGTTTGCTATCGTTTCCGCGATGTAAGCCTGCCCGTGTTCGCCTGTAAGTGTCAGATTATCTGAATCTGATATTTCCATGAGTTCTTTTTCGCCGGAGCGGGCAGCGTAACTTAAAGCTGCTTCAGCACCAAAGAACTCCCTTTGCGCAAACAAGCGGCTTTCGGCATTTTGCTGTTCATAAAGCACATAATCTGCGGCGTAAGCTACAGGCTCTTGTGCGGCAAGCGGCGAAAGATAGCGCTCATCGCTGTGTTCGCTTGCCAGTGCGGCTTCTGAAACGTTTGCGCCTGAATAAGCGGTCGTTTCTGCGGCACCGCCTGAAAGGGCTTGAGTCTG
>WQRS01000025.1 GCA_009786615.1 Treponema sp.
AATCAGGGAAAACATTATGCGCCGTTACACTTTGCAGCGCGAACAAAAAGAAGTTATAACAAAATATGGAGCAGTACGAATTAAGACTTCAAGCGGATTTGNNGTNAAAAAATCAAAGCTTGAGTACGAGGATATTGCTAAGGCCGCAAGAGAAAACGGNGTTTCCCTGCATGATGTCATGCAGGAAACGTTAAAAGGAGTTGATGATTTTTGAATGCTGTAGTCGTGAATTCTTTGACGAAAGTATATCAAAGCAAAATGAAAGCATTAAACAGCATTGATATATCGGTTGAAAAAGGCGAGATTTTTGGATTTCTTGGCCCTAACGGCGCCGGAAAAACTACCGCAGTAAAAATCCTTAATGGCATGTTGCAACGCACATCAGGCTCGTGCAGCATCTTTGGTTTTGATCCGGAAATCCATCCTGAAAGAGTTCATAATTTATCTGGTGTAGTTACCGAACATGCAAGAATGTATGATAATCTTAGCGGAATACAAAACCTGTTGTTTTATGCATCACTTTTTGGTATCCCGACAAATGAAGCAAAAGCTCGTGCTATGAAAATTTTGGATAACTTATCTCTCCTTGAACCAAAAGAGCGTAAACTTTCAGAATA
The DNA here is from genome assembly GCA_009786615.1 of Treponema sp. Next base: position 618 of record WQRS01000025.1, read on the forward strand.
TTCCACAGGCATGAGACAAAGACTTTCGCTTGCGCGTGCTTTGATGCACAAGCCAAAAATATTATTCCTTGACGAGCCAACATCCGGGCTGGATCCGGAAAGCGCACAAAGCGTAAACAACATGATAAAAACACTTTCCAGCGAAGAAGGAATTACTGTTTTTTTGTGTACGCATCAGCTTCGATATGCCGAAGAAGTATGCACAAAATACGGCTTGTTATATGAAGGCAATATTCTTGCAACCGGCACTTTATCCGAACTTCGCTCTTTTGCCCTTTCAGGTCTGTCGGTTATTATTAACGCTGATTGCTATCCACCTGAGCTTGAAATAAATTTGTATGGGAACAACAAACTATTTGACATAGCTTGTGAAGATGAAGTTCCTCAGCTTGTCAAAAAAATCGTTGATTTTGGAGGCAAAATCTCCCATGTAGAAATGCAAAAGCCTTCTCTTGAAGAACTGTATTTTAAGCTGCTTGAAAAGCACAGAAAGGAGAGTTGAAAGATGATCAGCAGTATGCAAATGGGCATTATCAAAAAAGACATAAAGGGCAGTATTTTCAACAAAAATATTTTAATTGTGCTGATTGCAATTCCCCTTCTTATGGTGGTTATATTGCCTTTGTTTTTTGTTGCATCAATTCTTTTTCTGCCTGAAGATTCGGCAGGTTTTATGCGGCTGATTTTTTTGGCTACATCTCTTAACCTTGATTTGACAGGAATTGAAGGATTTTATTTACAGATGCTGTTAAGTAATTTTATACTCAACGATGTTTTGCCGCTGTTTTTCTTGTTCATTCCGATTTTTTCTTCTGCCGCAATGGCGGCTAATTCATTTGTCGGAGAAAAAGAAAAGAAAACCCTGGAAACGCTGCTTTACAGCCCATTGCCTGTGAAAGACATTTTTAATGCAAAAATATTTGCCTCTTTTATTTTAGGTATGACCGCTTCATTTTTTTCGTTTTTGATTTTGTTGCTTTTATTCCAAGTTACAACCTTTGCAATTATCGGCACTTTAATTTTGCCGTCTACTAACTGGGCTATTTTCTTGCTCTTGCTCTCACCGGCATTCGCGTTTATTGCTATCGTCTTAATAGTCAGGAGTTCCGCAAAAGCACAATCTGTTGAAGAAGCATCAAATATCAGCTTGCTGTTGATGCTGGTTCTTATTGTACTCGGCGCTCTTAAATTTGGCGGAGTTGTAATTTTTGGTGCACAAACATTTTTTATAATAGGCTTGGTGCTTTTTGGCGTTGCTTTGTTTGCACTGAGACACATATCAAAGAATTTTACTTTTGAGTCATTGCTGAATTAGCAAGCNCNCCGCCAAAAATTGACAAGTGGGCTTTATANCCTGAAAAAAGCNAGACAAGAGGTGTTATTTAGGTTACAACANTTGCGTTGCGTTTACTGCCCTAGTCTCATCTCCCCGGTACATCGTCTTTCGTGCTACCGCCCTTTAGCGAAAGAGCCAATCCNCCATTATCCTTTCAAATCAATTTGCATTGGAACAACCGTGTTGCTGCTTACACGNCCGGCGTAAGGGTTATTTCGCAAAGTTTTTATTTCAGCGCGCAGTTCTGCCATGCGCTTTGTCAAAAGTTCNCGGTTTCGTGCAGAGCGTACTACCGCTTCCTCACGAAGACCGGCAAGCGCCTGTTTAAGCCCGAAAACTTCTTCGCCGTCCGAAGTATCCCCGCCGATTTTTTTTTCCTTTACCTGACTTTCCACTTTTGCCGACTGATACATCATCTCAAGCGGATCGATTACCTTTTGCATGGAAAAAATATCGGCGACAATTNTTTCTTCCAGTTCAACGTGTTTTATAAGGTCGTCTGCGCTTCCCCTCTCAATGACATCCTTTTGTCTGTCAAGCGTATCAAGGTAAGCGTGAAACCTGTCACGCTGGGTTTTCAGAAGCTCTTTGAAACGCTTAAGTACAGCAACCCGCTGCTTAAGTTCAGCGGATGAAATGTCTGCCATCATGCCTCCTAGCCGGCGATGTTAATCCCTGCTGTAACTTTTCCCGCATTTTCGGCTGCGGTTTTTGCCACCACCTCTACCCACGCGCCTTTCAGTTCGTTCATCTGGTGTCGCACTGCNGATATGCGGTGAATATCCTGGGTAATATTGGCCTCCAAAAGCTCCCTTGTAAACCAGTTGTAAAGGGAAAAGAGATTTCGNGCAATTTCCCCGCCCTGCTCAAAGTCAAGCGAAGCTGTCAATTCAGTGACAATTTCCTGCACTTTGAGGACGGAATTGGAGACCGGCTCGATGTTGGAGGGGTTTCTTTTGCTCCCCGCAGTAGCCTTTAACAGCTCCAATGAACGATCCAGATGTTTTACCGCCTCCTCGTAGAGCATAATGATAAGCTGCCCCTGACTTGCCGTTTTTACTCTGGTTTCCCTATAAGTGGAAATTGCGTTTGTGTAAGCCAACTTGGTGCTCCTCCATGGTTTGGCATACATCCAAAAAACAGCGTTTTTTGGATGTAAAAAGATATATGTACCCGATTCATTATCGGCACCTGAAATTTTTCCTTAATAGTTTTTTCCCATAATTCTCATGCTGTTAAACACCGCCAACAGCGATACGCCGACATCGGCAAAGACGGCTTCCCACAGCGATGAAACGCCGAGTGTAGCCAAAAAAAGGAACAGGAACTTAACTCCAAGCGATAATACTATATTCTGCCAAACTACCTGTTTTGTAAAGCGGGCAATCCTCACGGCAACCGAAAGCTTTGAAGGCTCATCTGTCATAAGCACGACATCTGCGGCTTCGATTGCTGCATCCGACCCCAAGCCGCCCATTGCAATGCCGACATCAGCCATTGCCAGCACCGGCGCGTCGTTAATGCCGTCCCCAACAAAAGCAAGCGTTTTTTTCGGNCGCTTCTGCTTGCTTAAAANCTCAACTTCCTCTACCTTGTTCTGCGGCAAAAGCCCTGCGCGCACTTCATCAAGCTCCAGTTTCTCGGCAATTATGCCCGCAATCTCTTGAGTATCGCCTGTAAGCATAGCCGTTTTACGCACGCCCAAATCTTTAAGNGATTGGACAAGTCCATAACTATCNCTTTTTATCTCATCTGTGATAACGATGCAGCCTGCAAACACACNGTCAATGGAAACATACACTTTTGTCCCGATGTTTGCGTTTTCCGCGTACTTAACACCCATTTTNCCAAGCAATTCNCCGTTCCCNGCAAGAATTGTCCGCCCGTTTGAGTGCACCCGTACCCCAAGCCCCGCAATTTCTTCAAACCGGGAAAGTGTGTTTNTGTCAATTTCCTTCCCGTGTTCTTTTCCGTATTCTTTAAGGATGGAAACGGCAATGGGATGGTTGGAAAAACTTTCNGCTTCGGCGGCGGCTTCAAGCAGTTGACGATTACTAAAGCCGTTTGCCGCCTGAACATCCGTCACTTTAAACTCACCCTTTGTGAGCGTTCCGGTTTTGTCAAAAACCACTATGTCAAGATTTGCAAGCGCTTCAAGGTAATTTCCGCCTTTCACCAAAATGCCCTTTTTTGATGCNCCCCCGATTCCGCCCATAAATCCGAGCGGAATNGAAACCACCAGCGCGCACGGGCAGGAAATTACCAGAAAAATCAANGCGCGGCTAATCCAGTCAAACCAGTCACCGCCNAAAAACAACGGCGGAATAACGGCAAGCATTACGGCAAGCCCGACAACCGCNGGCGTATAATAACGCGCAAACTTTGTGATAAACGTTTCGGTCGGCGCTTTTTTGCTTGCGGCGTTTTCCACAAGGTCAAGTATTTTTGAAACGGTTGATGTCCCAAAAGTTTGCGTTGCCTGTATTGTAAGCACGCCGTTTTGGTTTATGCAGCCTGAAAGCACCTGGTCATTTACAGCCGCCTTTCGCGGAACTGATTCCCCCGTCAGCGCCGTTGTATCAAGCATTGCCTCGCCTTCGATAACAATGCCGTCAAGCGGTATCCGTTCGCCGGGTTTAACCACAAAAACATCGCCAATCTGCGCATCTTGCGGGTTTATTCTAAAAAGCTGTCCGTCTTTCTTCAAATGCACGAAATCAGGCCTTATTCCCATTAAATCGCCGATTCGTTTTTTGGATTTCGCAACCGCCATTTCCTGAAAAAACTCACCAATTTGGTAAAAAAGCATAACCGTGACGGCTTCAGCGGGCTTTCCTATTGCAATTGCCCCAAGTGTGGCAACGCCCATGAGAAAGTTTTCATCAAAAACGCGCCCGCGCGCGATATTTTTTACCATGCGCAAAAGAACTTTGCCGCCCAAAAGCAGATAGCTCGCTCCGAGCAAAAAAAGGGAGATGTAAAAACTCCCGTTCGTTTGGAAAACATAGTGAAACAGAACCCCTATGAAAAATAAAGCCGCCCCGCCTGCCAGCCACATTGCCGCTTTTTTGTCTACTGTGCCGTCCGTTTTCCCGCCGCTGCAGCTATCGCAGCCTAAAGCTTCCAGTGTAATTTCGTTTGTCATACAGTTTCCCCCAGATGTTCGTGTGCGTATTTGACAATTGTTTTTATATGTTCATCATCAAGCGCNTAGTAAATGATTCTACCTTCCCGCCTGCCGTGTACAAGCCGCGCGCGCTTTAAGGGCGCAAGGTGATGGCTTGTGGATGAAACACTTGCCCCGATAATGGCGGCAAGATCGCACACGCACAATTCGCCGGAATCAAGCGCATACAGAATCTTAAGCCGCGTGGCATCAGTGAGTGCTTTGAAAAACTCCCCAAGTTTTTCAAGCGACTTTTGGGAAGGAAGGGTTTCCAAAGCCCGCTCCACCATTTCCTGATTACAGACAAGCATTTTTTTTGCCAAAGCCATATTTGCTCCTTAATGTTTGATATTTGTATATTCAAATAACTGTTCAAGTATTATGCTCAGTTTGTAATTCTTTGTCAAGGGCTTAGCCGCTTACAAAATGAAAACCCGTGCTCGCTTTTAGCGGCTCATATTTCGCCTTTAGGGAATATGAAGCGTTGACCGAAATACGCCTAAGATGTTATAATATGATTCTTAAAGAAGGTATCTAGAATATGTCGAATTCTGTGTTTCAAGGTGAAATAGACCCGGAAATAGCCGCCCTGCTGGGAACAAGCGCAACGATGCAGGAGGGAGAAGGAGAGATAATCCCCGATTTTGCCGACCTTTTTGATGACGGCGAATCTGATGATACATCTGGTGAATCCGATGAAATCGACCTTACAATAACAAGTTTTCCCACAATAACAAAGCGCATGGCGGATGTTCCTCACGATGCNTTTGAAAACTCCGAATATTACAAAACCGCGCTTTCAGGCGAGGGAGATNTTGCGCATCGCGTTCACGGTATACTTCAGAAATTTCTCCATGCCAAAGATCCCAAAGACCGCAGTGTTTTCCGCCTGCAGTTAATTCCGGCTTTTTGGGAGTTTATGATTGGCATTGCGCGGAGAGCGCCGTATAAACTTCCTGATCCAAAAAGATATCTTCTTCGCTACGGTATTCTTCACCCGGCTTTTCTAACACCCGATCACTGTTCTTTTTTCTCAAAAATAATCGTTGAAAACACGCTTGACCAGCCGGTTTATTACCTTGACGAATGGCTGAAAGCGGTTGGAACCGGAGTGGTTCGCAACTCCACAACAGACGAAGTACGCGTGGCGAAAAGCAGCCACAACACGAAACTTCTCCAGTTGCTTGAGAAAGCCAAAGGCAAACGGGANGGAACAAGGGTTTTATTAAAGGCAAAGGACGAGCGGCGAACATTCATGGANAAAACGCTTATTCAGCGGGTAACCCANATGACTGAGCATCTTCCTGTTCACGGGCTGCCGGAGATAAACGGTTGTTATCTGGACAGCCAAAAACGGCTTTTTTCCGAAGCCCAGGAAATAATGAAGACGCTCATAAAAACTGACAACGAAATTGATGGACTGATAAGGGATTACAAACAATCAGAGGCTGACGTAAGAACTATTATGTCAAAAATTGAGGAAGGCGGAGGTACCACTGAAGTTGATTCACGGGCAGTGGACACGGAATTTGAAACAATAAGGCAAATGGCAAAAATGACTATCGGGAGGCAGGGAAACCATTTTCCAATTCTGATTAAGGAATACTTTTTCTGNCAGCCGCCTGATGTAGGATACAGAGAAAATGTCATTTCAACATTGGCATGGATTGAAAGTATAGACCCGGAAGCCTTCTGCCGAATGTACAAAAACAGGCTTAACCGCATTGCACCTTATGTTGTGCTTGTTCCGTCTTATGGCGATACAGGCTTCTGCTGGGAACCGTTTGACCGCTTTAACCGCGCTACAAGCCGCGGACGTATNGCCGTTCCAATGTACCCTCGAAACCTTCAAATTGCTGTCCTTTCTGCGGTTGCCGATCTGCGCTGGCAGGTTGCAAAAGAAAAAGCATCGTATTACTGGATGGAAGAAGGTATAACAGGTCACTATTATCAGTGGTCGCAGCGTGTAAAGCTAAGAGGCGATCTGAAAGAGAGCTTCATCCAAGACTACATTACATGGCTTACAAAAGAAAGCGAAGGCACGCAGAAGCTTGACAAAGACCTGCGCGGCGTTTTCTGGCGTTATCTTCCGTTTGCCCAGCCGATAAAAGAGCGCCTTAAAACCCGCAATTACGCTTATCAGGAACTTTATCAGCGCGACATTAACCGCAGTATGTCTGATGGTTATTAAATCAACTTAAATTCCTTTGCCGCGTGAGTCAGTGTTTTGTTCCATCGGGACATATTCAAAAACGCCTGCTTTGTTCTAAAGTCGTCAATCTTGCTTGCCCGGCGCTGTATGCGCTTATATCCCATGCTTACAACCATATCTATATCCACTTGCGCCGCGTCAGAATCGCGCAGCATACAATACCATGCAAAAAACAAAAAAGAATCGTTGGGATCAGTATCCGGCAGTAATTCGTCCCGCATAAAGCGCTGCATTGCGCCCAAGATTTCAGATTTTACTTCTTTGGACTGCTCAAGCGCGCACTGTGCCATGCTTAGGTAAATCCACGCCATTTTTGCCCCTTGCGACTTTTTGCCAAAGAGCATATCTTCGCACTGGGTAAAGCCGCTTCTCCAGTCAGGCTGTTCGGTAAAAATAAAATTGCCNCCTGAGAAGGGATTTGAAATATTTTGCNGAGATGAATGGTATCCCATCGGGTTATGCTCGCCGCCGGAACCATGCAGGAAAGAAAGAAACTTTTCAGAGAGTGTTTTAGCTTTTTCAAAATCGTTGGAAAAATAAGCCGCTTCTATTGCGAAAAGATGCGAGTCGACGGAAGTGCCTTCATCTTCAACGTAAGAGCCGCCAAGAAATAACCTTGACCTGAAAAGCCACGCCTGTACCAGCGCTAACACNGCAAGCGCTTTCGGGAATGAACCGGCAGCCANATTGCCTGAGGCAGAATTATACGAGGTAAGTGCATTTTCAATGGACTGAAATGTTTCCAGTGCTTCAGAATATTTGCCAATCTCAAACAGGATACGCCCGATAAAAAACCGTGAACACAAAACCCATCCGCTTTGTCCCAAAGAAGCGGCTGTGTCTTCCGCTTTCATCGCAAAGCGCTGCGCTTTAGACAAGTTTCCATTCAAAAGGTTAATTGAAGCAGATTGATAATAGGCGAGAATGAGTTCTTCATCACGATCTGAGTTTTCCGCCTGCTCAAGGGCAAAGTAAATATATTCAATTGCATCATCGACGCGTTTTTGGGAAAGATGCGCAAGCGCAAAAATCCTGTGGGCAGGAACGGCNTTTTTNCCCAAATCGCGATTTAAAAACAGCGCCTTGCGCGAGTGCTCTGACGCTGCCTCTCCGTTACATCTGCCAACGTAAAAAGCCGCAAGGTTTATTTGAACTTGCGCCTGGTATGCCGCATAACTTTGCTTTGAGTCGCCAATTGTCATTGATGGAACGGGTTCNAAAAAAGCCTGTTGTATGGCTTCATTATCTTCGTTCGTAAGCGCATTTAATGTCCTGAAAATATATGCAAGGACGCTTGAGTTTTCCGCGCCAACAAGCGAATCAAAATGGCCTCCTTTAATTGAATTCGCGATTCCTTCAGGTGTTCCGTTTCGCACTTCGGCTTTTATAGCGGTAAGTGTAAGNTCATCATCCGCGCGGTCGCCCAGTTCATAAAGCGTAATTAAAAGATTAAACGATGGGCGCAGCTTGCCTGCTTTAACCCATGAAAGAATTATTTTTCGCACCGCACGGCAAATTATTTCTTTGCGTCCGGCAAGCGCTTTATCACTTCGCTTATCAAAGCTGAGTATGCTTGTTTTGCTTGGAATCACTCCAAGAGCAAAGAGCATTTNCTGCGAGCTAAAATACANTTGGCGATCCATTCCTTGCTCCGCAAAAAGNTCAGGAATAAGATGATCAGGAAAATATTTGCCCAAAAGAAAAATATTATAAGATACTTCCATAATTTCAGGCGGAATTTCGCCTAACGTGTCGTCTGNTGTTTCACCTGTCGTGGAACCTGCCNCGGCAGGCAAAGGAAAATCGGCATACGCGCTAGTTATGGTATNNTTAAGCGCAACACCCCAATTTTTTTGGCTTTTCTCAGTTGAGTCGGCGTATGCCAAAACAATTCGCTCTTTATCCTCGCCCAAAGACTTATACACTTCTTTAAAAATTTTGCACGCGCTTGCATCCGCCAAATGCAGGGCTTCCAAAATAATGGCTCCCTGCGCCGTATTGGAATAAGCTTTAACCGCAGCGCTGTAGGCGGAAAAAAGACCGCGGATAAAACGGCGCACCAGCTCTGTAATATACGGCGACAATTCCTTGCGAAGCCGCTCGCGGAAAAGCAATGCGTGAATTGATTCCAGTTCTTCCAAAACTTCGGCGGAGACAACTTTTTTTAAAAACGAGCGCATTGACGGGGTCAAAGCATCGGCAAAACANATCAGCGGGCAGCCGCATCCGCCAAAGCGAATGGAAAGCGGCGGAATATCTTCATGAATCTCAAAGTTCAAAGAACGGGGTTTTGTTTTGCCGTCAAAGGCACGCCACTCCCGCAATTGCATATATTTTTCGTTTGCAGAACCATCCGCCACCGGCAAACGCTGGAAAGCGGAATCAAACCCAGCATAATATTTCAGTGCATCGCATACTTCTTCTGAGCACCAAATGCCTGTATTGCCTTTCCGGTTTCTTTCAGGCGTAAAACGGCACATCTGCATTACTGATGCTTCCAATATGTCACGCCCAAGCGCTAAAGTGTAACCGTAAAGCTCATCCGACGCTTTCTCAAGCGCCTTACGTGCCCGCTGGAGAAAAATAAGCATATCAAGCCAAAAGCCTATGCGTTTTTCATCAAAGGAGGCGACAAGCACTTTGCGTCCGGCCTCCGCAATGCCACCGGCGGCAGAGGCGGCGTTGGTAACTGCACCCTCAAGCGCGGCGACCAGCTCAGGCCTTGTGCGGCGAAGCTGTCCACGAAATCGGATGAAAAACATCATCTGTAACATATTTTATGAACAATATACAAGAAA
>WQRS01000026.1 GCA_009786615.1 Treponema sp.
CGGACAATTTCGTTGCTTCCAAAAGCCACCACCCATACCGAGCCGTCATTTTGCGGAAGAACTGCCGTTGGCTGGCGGTAAAGGACAACACCGGCGTTCATGCCCGGATACCTGCCTGATTCCACATAACGCACATCATCATCAGGAACGGGGAGGAGTATTCGGCGGTTGCGCAACGTTTGCAGGCGGCTTGTGATAAGTATGCCTTCGCTTGAGGTGAGCCCGAAGCCTTCGGCAGCGGCCTGCCATGCCAAAAACGCCGCACCTTCAATGCCTGAGCGGAAATACGCCCTGCCAAGCCAATCGAGCACCAAAGGCTCACCCGGACGGAACGCAAGCGCGCGCTCAAAAGAAAGAATTGCCTCGTTAAAAGAAAAGCGGTTGTACGCCTGCACACCTATGCGAAACTCTTCCCGTGCCCGTATCGTGTCCATGTCCGGCCCTGCAAGACCCGGCGGATCAGGTATCCCCGGATGCGGCTGGGCGGACAGCAAAAGACCGCCTGAAATAATTTGTATTAAAAGAAAAACAAAAACAAACTTAACAATCATTCTTCCCATCTTTACCCCACAACGATTCTAAAGTGTTCTTTTATCTCCTGTTGGTGAGGAGCAGATTCCATAGCCCGCCTAAGCCATGTTCTTGCTTCCAAAAATTCACCGTTCTTGTAATACGCCCAGCCCAGGGAATCCTGATAGGCGGCGCTGTTCGGTTTAAGGTCAACAGCTTTTTTGCAGCACCTTAAACCCCGCACTAAGTCCATACCTGTATCCACCAATACATAACCAAGCCCGTTAAGGGCGGTTGTGTTGGTAGAGTCAATGTCAAGGGCTTTTTCATAATATTCCACCGCCTGCTTGTGGCGTTTTTGCACCAACGCGGCATATGCAAGTGTGGAGTAAAGCTGGGCGGATTCAAAGCCGCTTGCGGCAAGCCGTTTAAGCTCAAACTCAGCCATTTTTGAGCGGCCTGTAACAGCATACACATACGCAAGCGTCATACGGCACTGGTAAGTGCGCAGCGGATTATCGCCTGTTGTCACAACCTGCTCAAGGTACAAAAGCGCCTCATCGTAACGCTCAATCTTGGTGTAACAAAGCCCCAAATAATATGCAAGTTCAAGATTTTCATCCGGGCTGAAGCGTTCGACGTTTACCGACAAAAGCTCCTTTAACGCCATGTCCCAGCGCTTAAGACGGTACAGCCTCATCCCTTCGGCAAGAGAACCTTTTCCAGAGTTAAAGTCTTTTCCCCTCAAAGCTTTTTCCCCAGGACTTTCCGCCATAAAACTCCCTTTATCGTTAGTTATGCGCTATCGGGTGACAGTATACCGAGCTCACAGACGCGTAATTCCGTGACACAGCATGGCAGTCAGAATCTTCCCGCCACTGCTGCGGTTGAGCCTCCGCTTCCATAAANTACCAGCGATTGCCNTCCGGAGCATCCATAGCTGTAAGCGCATCCTTGTAANCCCTATGCTCAGGAGTTGAGACAAACATCCCAAGCGGTCCTTCAGGACTGTTGGGAATGTTGACGTTCACAAAGCAGTCATTCTTCCAAAAGCCCAATAGCTCATCCAGATTGTCCGCCGCCCACGAAGCAGCCATATCCCAGTAAAAGTTTTCACGCCCGACAAGAGACAACGCAACGGCGGGAACTCCGGCAAGACCCGCCTGACGCGCCGCGGCTGCTGTTCCTGAATACACAATGTCGGTTCCGAGGTTTTCCCCACGGTTAATGCCTGAAAGCACAATGTCAGGCCTTTCAACAAGCCCACCCCGCAAACCTATTATAACACAGTCGGCGGGAAAACCTGAGCAGGTAAAATCATCTTCGCCCTTTTTTACGATTTTTAAGGGGCTGTTTAAAATAGAAATCGCGTGTGAAACGCCTGAACGGTTTGAGTCAGGTGCAATGATAGTCACCCGGTGCTTCCCTCCCCCGCGCAAAACTTGCGCCAATCTTTGAATTCCCTCACTATCAAAACCATCATCATTGGTTAAAAGTATCTTCATTAGCGATTTTTCCTTATGTTCTTTTGGCAATAATTCTGCACCCTGAGGCTATCTTCATTTCGTGTATCACAGGGCGGAAACCGAAAATGCGTTCGTAGTCCTCAAGACGTTTTTTGTATTCATCAACCATATCTTCGCGTATGAACGTGTACGTACAGCCGCCGAACCCGTGCCCCGTCATCCGCGAGGCAAGTACGCCTTCAAGTTCCTGCGCACGCTTTACAAGCCAGTCCACTTCGGGGCATGAAACTTCGTATAAGTCGCGCAGGCTTTCGTGCGCGTGGTTTATAATCTTTGAGAAGGCGTAAAAATCCGAGCGGGTAAGGGATTCTTCAGCCTCATGCACGCGCCGTATCTCCTGNACAATGTGCATGCTCCTTCTCCGTATTTCCTCAGGNAGATTNCCCATGGATTCCATCAGATCAGAAGCGGCAATATCACGAAACGTATGTTCCCCGTGCTTTTTNCCCGCCAAAAGCGTGAGTGCTCTTTGTATATCCTCTTGCCGTTGTCTAAGCTCATCTTCAATGCCAAGACGGGGAACACGGGAATCCATCACCAAAAGGCGGTATTTAGCTAAAGGTGATTTTACGCGCCTGACTTCCATTGTCGCCTCATCGGTGATGAGAAACTGATCCTTTTTCGCCTGAAAAGCAATGTAGTAGTCGATGGGGCTGAAATCTTTGCCGAAAAACAACACTTTCGCGGCGGCAAGCCGCTTCAAAAGCTCCTTGTCGCTGATGCTTGCCTGAAAAAAGCCTTTGAGCACCATAACCGCCGCAGACTCAATTGCCTGTGAAGAGGCAAGACCTACGTGCTGCGGGATGTCACCGCATATAGTGAAGTTAAGACCCTTCGCAGGGTAGCCCAGATCAGCAAATATATAGATGGCGACTTTGATGTAATTCGCCCACCGATCTTCCCGCTTATACTTTAGATTTGCAAGCGTCGTGCGCTTGCGCTCGCCCGAATCTGACGCAAAAAAACGGAGAGAATTGTCCTTCCTCATGCTTACTGCGATCCGTATATACCGGTCAATGGCGGAGGAAAGAAACAATCCCGCCTTTGGTTCGCCATGCTCGCCCAAGTAATGGATGCGCCCAGGCGCTTCAGCGATGACAACAGGTTCGGATCGGTCATCCGCAAGATCATACTCCTTGCGGTGGATAAGACCGATGTCCATCATGTATAAAAACCCCTCACAAGTATGATAGTGTCTACATCATACAGGAAAACAAAGGATTGTTCAATAAAAATACAAAAAAATTACCAAATAATTTAAGCCAAAAACCACATTCTTTCGCCTGTTTCTTTTAGGCGCCGCCTTTCAAAATCCCCCTTTCAAGGATTTCATTGATGCAAAACGCAACCACGATTAAAGCCATCACAATGGGAAACAGCGCTTCCAAAGAAACGATTGAAAGAACCTGCCCAATAAGCGAAGAAAGAACGGCAACACCCACGCCATTAGCCGCCAACTGGTATCCTACAAGACGGGTGAGGGTTTGCGGGCTGAAGCGGCGGGAGGTTTCGTGAATCAAACAGGGAAAAATGGGCGCAAAACCAAGACCTGTAAGTGCAATGCCGATAATGCTGCCGGTTGTAAAGAGAAGCAAAATCCCTGAAAAAGCCAGTAAAGCGCCGATGCGGATAATGGTGGTGTTGTCTAATTTTACGGCGACAAAGCCGAAAAAAAGACGTCCACCCATAATACAGGCGTAATAAACCGCGGGAAACATCCCAACGATCCGCATCTCCATTCCCCTTGATTCCAAAAGAACGCTGGAAATCCAAAACCCGGTTGAATACTCCATTCCCCCGTAAATAAAACAGCAAAGAACCGCCATAACTTTGTGCCGTCTTTTTGTAAGGAAAAAAGCTCTTTCATTTGCGGAACTTGCCGATGCCATGCTTGATTTTTCCACTTTCTGCCAAACTTTTTTGAGTATCGTTATTACAACCGCGCCAAAAACAATCAGTTGAGCCGCGGCAATAACGGCATATCCGTAACGCCAGCCCACGGTCAAAATCATCTGAGTCATTAAAATGGGGCTTACAGCAGCGCCCATGCCCCAAAAGCAGTGAAGCCAATTTAAGTGGCTTGAGGTAAAATGCTTTGTCATGAAGGAATTAAGGCTTGAATCCACCATCCCCATGCCTATCCCCATCGGGGCGGCCATAATCACAAACACGGTAAAATTCGGGGCGAAGGAAATGCCTAAAGCGCCCAACGCCATAAGTGCCGTTCCAAGCAAGTCGATTTTTTCAAGGCGCATTTTTTTCGCCAGCCGCCCGATTCGGCTGCTTGCAAGCGCGTAAAAAAACGAGTTTACAAGAATGATAATGCCCGCCCGCTCCAGCGGCTTTTCCATTCCATACCTGATGGCCGGCCAGGACACTCCGAACGCGCCGTCAGGCAGACCCAGAACGAAAAAATTCGCGTAAATAAGGATCAGAATAAGATATGTGCGCTTCATAATTGACTCAGGCGATTATAGCCTAAATTACGATTTTTGGTCGAGGGTATTGATACCGTCCATTGTCCACGTGAGGTGAAAAAGCTCTAAAACCTTGATTTTTTTTCTTTCAAGGTCGATTATTTAATTATGATAAAAAAAATGTTCAAAAAAGCTGAAAACTCAAAGACAAAAGAGGAAAAAATCGAGTTCGATAAGGTAAACTCAAAATACACAAGCGTGCGATGCGTTCACGCGAAAGAGGTTGTGGAGTTTCACCTTAAAATTAAAAACATACGCAACATTATATATGACATTTTTAGTCCAAATGCTGCATTTCACCGGCAAAAACAAGACACAGCGCGATAACCAAACGACCTAGTTCAGTAAAGCCGCTGCCGCTCCGTTGTTCCAGCGCAGGGCAATGTCAAAAGGCCGTTCAGCCGCGATATTTCTTGCCTCCCGAAAAGCGCCAAGCGAAAGGAGCTGGTTTATGACTGCGGTATCGCCATGTCTGGCCGCGTGATGAAGGATGGTGTTTCCGGAAATGTCTGTGGCGTTAATAGCTGCACCTGAAAAAAGCGAGCGCAGGGCTTGATAACCAACCGACAGGGAAATGTCAGCGGCGCTTCGCCCGTCAACCGCGGCGGCAAACACATCAGAGCCTGAATCGGCCAACAGGCGCGATATTTCCCACGCGCCCAATTCCACAGAAAGCCTCACAGGAATGCGTCCTTCAGAGTCAACTGTGGAAAGATTAACACCAAGTGCCATTATCGCTGTAATCGTTTCAAGCGGAACACGCTCGGCTATGGCGATGTGGAGCGGNGAAGAACCGTCATCGTCAACAGAATGAATGCGGTTAGGATGCATGATTGTCTGCAAAAGATGNGGTGACGATGTTATAACATTCTGAAAAGGTGTGCGCCCAAGCGAATTCCGCGCGTGGATTGAAACCCCCAAAGACAATAAACTTACGATCATGTCGCTGCGCTCCATAACGACAGCGCTGTGCAGAGGAGTATCACCGCGCAAATTGCGTGTGTTGGGATTTGCCCCCATTCCGGTTAACCTGTGCATAACGCCGTAATTTCCGGCGAATATCGCTTCCATGAGCGGCGTATTGCCTTCAGCATCACGGGCTTCCATGTCCGCCCCGCGCCGCAAAAGTAGCGCCTGCGCCTGCGGCATTCCAAGCCGTATTGAATCGTGCAAGGGCGTTTTTCCGTTTAACGCGCGGCTGTTAATATCAACGCCTAAACTTATAAGCATTTCAGCCCCGGCAATTGCGTGCCAGCGCACTGCCGCGTGAAGCAGCGAGTTGCCAAGCGTATCACGCGCGGTCAAGTGAGCGCCGTTGGTTGTGAGTACTCTGATTGTTGAAGGGGAATCAACCATAACTGCCGAAAAAAGCGGTGTGGCTCCTGTGGCGTTTGCCGCCTCTGTGTTTGCGCCAAGTTGAATAAGAAGGGGAATCCACTGATCAAGCCGCCACTGAGCGGCAAAATGCAATAAAGAGTTTCCAAGTCCGTCGCGGGCGGCAAGTGTATGCGGGGTTAACATCCAGCGGCGCAGTTGGGCAGGATTTCCGCCTGCATGAGGAAAGGTAAGTGAAAGCGGACTTTCACCTGCGCTATTGACGGCAAAAATATCGGCTCCCCGATGAAGCAAAAGTTCCCCCGCTTCCCGGCGGTTAAGCCTCACCGCTATGGCAAGGCTTGTGTCTCCTGCGTAGTTGCGCGCGTTTACTATGTCATTATTAGCGTTAAAACTTAAAATCGCGTTTAATACATTGACGCCGCCGCCAGTGGAAACAGCAACGTGCAGCATCGTGTTACCTGCGCTGTCACGCTGGGTCACGGTGCCGGCATCGATTAGCGCAAATACAAGCGCCATGTCAGTTTTTATTGCAAGGGCAAACGGGCTTAAACCGTTGTTATCTTCAGCGAATATCTCTGATCCGTGCGCCAAAAGCAACGGGATAAGATCCATGCGGCTTTTTTCAACCGCCAAAAACAGCGGTGTTTTTCCTTCCACATCGCGGATGCTCACTTCCGCCCCCGCCNAAAGCAGGTTTNAAACCACGCCGTTTGAGCGGTTGATTGTGACNGCGACATGNAGCGCGGAAGCGCCCTGATTATCCTGCAAATTGGGATTTGCTCCCCGCGAAAGCAAAAAGTTAAGCACGCGCAAATGCTGTGNTGGTGGAACGCCTATGTGCAGGGCTGTATTTCCGTTTGCGTCCTGTGCATTTACATCAGCGCCGTTGTTAAGCAAAATCTCCATCACTTCAATGTTTCCGGTCCTTACAGCCTCATGCAAAGGTGTGGAACCTGACGCGTTTTGTATGTTGACCTGCGCGCCCCGCTGGAGTGCGAAGTTCAGAAACCCCAGATAACCTGAGCGGGCGATGTAATGCAAAGGAGCCATGCCGTCAGCGCTGCGGATGTTATAATTAAGCGTGCGAGCCGCGGGGGCAAAATGCGTGTGAAAGGGATTGTCTGAAACAGCTCCGGACTGAATTAACCTTTCGGCAATTTCACCATGATCGCGGGAATGATGAAACGTATACGCCATGTCCAAAGCGTTTCTGCCTGAGTTGTCTCTGTATTGAACTGTGCCCCCTGAGCTTAAAATCTCATGCACAGCACGCACATTTCCCTCATAGACCGCTAAATGCAGTATGTTTTTGCCCGACGAATCTGTCGAGGAAATAGCCGATGGGACAAGCANGGCAGCCAAAAACGCTTCGTTTCCTGATTCAACGGCAATTTGGGCAGGTGAAATATTATCAAGAGTCGGNTGATGGATGTCCGCCCCGGCGGCCACAAGCACGTTTGCGGTTCTCTCATCAAGTAAATTCGCGCTGATTCCAAGCGGCGATATTCCATTATTGTCAACGGCGTTAACGTTTGCNCCTAAGTGTATGAAAAACGAAGCAAGAGCGGGATTCCTGTTTTCNGCCGCTAAATGCAATGGTGTTCTGCCTAACCTGTCAGAGTCGTTTACATCAACTTCGCCCAGGAAAAACGACATCGCTTGTTCGGTTTCGCCCATAGCAAGTAGTGTCCAAACGTCAGGCGGGTTTGAAGCACAGCCGGAAAACGAGGGAGAAATAAAGGCAACGCCGCACAGGGTTATGGCAAAAAATAAATTTCGAGTCTTCATACTTCATCATCGACATCAAAAGATATTGACATAAGCNAGATAAATCGNTAGGATACCTTTAAGCCAAATGGTCTGCGGCCTTGGTGGAACTGGTAGACACGCTAGCTTGAGGTGCTAGTACCGCGAGGTATGGAAGTTCGAGTCTTCTAGGCCGCAAAAGTTTATAACTCCTTACGTTGTAAGGAATTGGCAACGTTTAGAATACCCGACAGCGGGTTTCTCGTATTATTTCTTTTTTCTTTGTTTGATACTTGTTTGACACTTTTTCAACAGGTTATCCGGCAAAGTGTAGGAGAATGGTATGCGATACCCGTATACACTCTTTAAGGTCAAATCTCGACACGGTACTATGTGGCACGTCCGCTTTTGGGACGAAGAACGACGGCGATATGCCCATAGCAGAACTACAGGTGTACTCGCAGAGGGCAGAAAAGCAAACCGCAGGGAAGCGGAAGATGCCGCTAAAAAGCTCTGCGTTGATATGATACCCAAAAGAAAGAAGCGCAATCTGCCAGAGCTTCGACAGTCGCCCAGCCCAAACCAGCCAACACAAAAACCGTAATAAACACACAGCTTGTTGAATACCTGGAAAATTTCTGGAAGCCCGATGGTCAGTATGCCAACTACAAAAAGAACGTGGAAAAAGAAGCCTTATCCCTTGAGTATATCCACAACAACCACGAAGACATACGCCGCCATGTCGTGCCATACCCCGATTTTCAAGGCTTAACCGTTGGTAAGCTAACAAGACCAATGTTAAGGGAATGGCTAATCTGGCTTGCTTCACGCAAAGCCCAATACCGAAAGCCTGACGGCACGGTCATTGAAAGGGATTACACCATNTCAAGCCGCAGGGCAAACACCATACTTCAAGCAGTCCGTGTGGCTATCCGGTGGGCTTTCGATAATGAAAAAATACCGTCAGACCCATTCCACAAGTTAGGCGAAATCAAAGACACACCGAAAGAAAAAGGCATTTTAACCCTTTCCCAAAGGCAGAAGCTCAATGTGTTGGACATAACCAACAACCGCCGCAGGCTTGTCATGTATTTGGGAAGTTATTGCGGTTTACGCAGAGGTGAAATGCGAGGGCTAAAATGGGGAGACATTCAAAACGGCATAATTGACATAAAACACAATTATGTCAACAAGGAAGGTGACAAAAAACCAAAATGGGCAAGCTTTAGGAAAGTCCCCATCACGCCTGCCTTGGAAGCCCTGTTGAACACTGTCTATGAAGACGCAAAAAACAAAACACCGGACAGCTATGTCTTTGAAAGCCCAGTAAAGGCAGGCAAGCCGCTATCCAATAATTTTTTCCGTGACACCCTGAAAAAAGAGTTGTCCGCACTCGGCATTGAGGAAAGCATACAGAAAGAAAAGTCCCTNACCTGCCACAGCCTCCGCCATACCTTTGTAACGCTCTCNCAAATTTCAGGCTTGTCNGACGCAGAAGTAATGGCACTTGCAGGGCAGAAACGACAGGCAACATTGCGGATATACAGCCACGTCNCGCAAGTATTGGACTACAACGAAGCAAGGAAAAAAATATTGGCTGGAGANGAATATCTACAACAAGCCAGCAATCAATAAGGCTTTTANCCCTGACCGCTTCTTATGGCGGTTAGGGTTAAAAGTTAGAAATACCGTNTTTTNGTGCTTNGTANTTTTGTACTAAGGTCAAAATTGCTCTGCAATTTTCCCAAATCATCAACCTGCCATATCGCGCTTTACATTCCAAAGCGTGGCATATCAAGCATAAAAAACAGCCAATCCCCAAACTCCGTAGCCGTCACCTTCATTCGCGGTGTTTAATACCGTGGGGAGCCAAGCGAACTAACCCCACCCATAGCCGAGCAACCTTCACTTTATGCCTACTTAAGGTGGTGGCGTGGGTTGCCTGCATTGTCCCTCCCCCTCGCCGCCGGGCTTCCCCCACTACAGCGGGCTACGCCCGCATTATCTGTCGGGTTTGCTCCCCGCGCTCCCTTCGGTCGCTGTGGTCGCAAAACCCTTCATCAACGGCTCAAAGGGGGAGGTACAGCCCACAGCGGTAGCTGTGGGCAGAGAGGTAAAAAAAACACCAACTTCGTGTTGGTGTTTTTTTATCTCAAGCGGCGTCCATGCCGCCACAACCCACGCCACCACAGCGGGGAGTAGTTACCCCGCCCCGATTGCCGCAACCTTGAAAGCCTCCGGTAAT
>WQRS01000027.1 GCA_009786615.1 Treponema sp.
ATTTTTCATTATAAATAGTTTTATGTGCAAATAAATATTTGTCAAGCAGATGCATTTTGTCAACGACAAGTAGAAATATCACATAGTCATGCAACATCCTTACACCGGTTGCGCCAGGATTTTGAGATCATAGGGGTACTCGATCTGCCCATAAATGACAGCAAATTGATTGAGCGATTTTAGGTCAATGAGCTTCAGCAAACACAGCAGCCAGTAATAACAGGGTATTCTTTCAATGCCCAAATGCTTCAATAATAAACCTCTAACACTTTCTTCTTCCGGCCACTGGCTGATCTGGCTCACATTCTTTATTCTGGTGACCTCTCTCATGCCGCATTATAGCATTTTGGGGGATGCTTGAAAATTGATTTCCGTGGGTTTTTTAGGTCAACAGACCTTGACACTCGTTTAATGGAGCGGTATAAATTTACCTTTCTGGATGCTTATTTGGAAGGGAGTAAACACCGTTCAAAGTGCAATANGTGTTTACTCATACAAAGGAGGATAGCACTATCGAGACAATAAAAGCAGGCGGGTTGAAAAAACACCTGCCGAACATCGCAACAAGTATTCGCCTTGTTGGTTCTTTTTCGCTTCTGCTTTTGATGGGGTTTGAAAGGGATATTGGTCCCTTCATGGCGGTTCCGTGGGTTTGGCTGATTGTTTACATCTTTCTGGCATTTACCGACTCAATTGACGGCGCGATGGCACGAAAATTTAACGCAAAAAGCGATTTTGGGGCATTTCTGGATGCTTTTAGCGATATTGTAATACTGGCAATTGGAGCGGCGACCGTTTTTGTCGTGTTCGCGTCCGATAATCTTACGGATTTCCATGTCCGGTTTTATGTCGGCTTGTTGATTTTCTGCGTAGTCAACAGATTAAGCATGAATCTTTACTCAAAAATATTCTTTGGTTTTACCAATATGCTGCATTCTTATGCGTGGAAAATTTTTGCCGCAGGTTGTTACATTGCTGTAGGAATATGGGCATTTCTCCGTGATGTGCCTTTGTGGTCTGTCTTTATCCTTTTAGCGTTAAATTTGTATGGCGCTATAGATGAGATCGTTTATTGCGCTCGAGCCGCCAAATACGATGTCAACTTTAAGGGTCACGGGTTTCAGAAGTACGAGGCAAGAAAGAAATGAATGATATAAAACCGCAGCCGCCNAAGTNAAGGGCANGCGGTTTTATACTTCAACAGGCGTACTGCGCCGCACGACAAATTCTCCCTGCGTTGCCCCTTTACTGTTTCCCGCTA
The DNA here is from genome assembly GCA_009786615.1 of Treponema sp. The sequence goes on from WQRS01000027.1 coordinate 1,262, forward strand.
CAGCTTCACCTGCGCGTGCGTGGAAAAACGCCTGCGCCCGGAAAGGCTTAACACCCGGTGCCGGAGTAAGGCGCGTCCATGCTCCCTGTGCATCCAAAAGCCATGCCTGGCAGTTGTCTTTGAAATAAGCCTGCAACGTTTCAAGCGCCGNCTTTTTGGTGTCCTCTTGCAGCAGCGGAAACATCAGNTCCACNCGCCGNTCAAGGTTTCGCGTCATCCAGTCCGCGCTTGCAAGGTAGATNTCCTCGTCCCCACCGTTGGCAAAATAATACATCCGCGAGTGCTCCAGATAACGGTCGATAATGCTTACCACGCGAATATTATCTGAAAGCCCTTTTACGCCGGGGGTAAGCATACAAATGCCGCGAACATTCAAAAGTACAGTAACGCCCATTTGCGAGGCACGGTACAGCGCCCAGATAATTTCCGGATCGGCAAGCGCGTTCATTTTCGCCATTATTTTGCCCGGCGCTTCCGGGCTTGAGCGGTTGGTTTCGCGCGANATGAGATCAAGNATGCGGCGCTTGAGCNCAGTCGGGGCGATGACAAGCCTGCCAGTTGCCTGAATCGCGGAATAACCTGTGATCATGTTAAAAAGNATGCCNGTATCATAAACNATATCTTCACGGGCGGAAAAAAGGGCAAGGTCTTCGTACAGCCGCGCTGTCTTTTCGTTGTAATTGCCGGTGGAAAGATGCGCGTAACGTTTGATGCGCCCGTGCTCACGCCGCATCACGATGGTGGCTTTGGCGTGTATTTTCAAATGCGCCACACCGTAAACAACAATAACCCCCGCCTTTTCAAGACGGTGCGCCCACGAAATATTCTGCCCCTCATCAAAACGCGCTTTCAGTTCCACAACGGCTGTAACGTGTTTACCGGCAAGGCTTGCCTGCTCCAGCGCGCGCACCACAAGCGATTCTCCTGATGTGCGGTACANTGTTGTCTTNATTGCCGCCACCTGCGGGTCTTCTGCCGCCTCCTGAAAAAAGCGCACAACCGGATCAAAAGACTGATACGGCAGATGCAAAAGAACATCACCTGCCTTAATGCTGTCCCAAATCGGCTCGTCCTTGTGCAGAACGTGATGCGGNTAAATCTTCCACGCTTTTTCCCGCANGTGATCAAAACCGCGGCTTAAAAAAAGCTCATGAAGTTTAAGCGGGTTTATCGGGTAAAGCACTTCATACAGATCAGTTTCTTCAAGTGTTAGCCGTGAGGCAAGAGCGTTAAGGATTTTCAGGCTGCCGGGCATATAAACCAAACGAATGGGTTTGGAATGATCCCTGCCTTCAAGCACTTCTTCCATTGCCTCAATAAAATCCTCATCACGTTTTTCGTCAACCGAAATATCAGCGTCACGGTTAATTTTGAAAACGAGACTTTCTTTTATTGTAAATCCGGGATACAAAAGATTTGAGAAAGTTTGGACTAAATCCTCAAGCAAAACAAAACGGCACTGCCGCGTGGAATCAGGAATTATTTCCATTGGGAACAAGGTTTCAACCGGAAGCTCTGTTTCCGGAAGCCAAATGACGCGGTCAAGGGCGGAAGGAATGCGCATAATGGAAATATGCTCTTGCGGCAGGGAGGAGTTTTTTGCCCATGCCTGGGAATTGTCCGCCTCAAGTAAAAACGCGGCGTGTATGGAATAATTGTCTATCGTAGGAAGGCGATCTTCTTCAGGCATACGCAGGGGCGTGAGCAGGGGATAAACCTCGCGCGCGAAAAGCGACTGTAAGTATTCGTATTGCTGCTGCGACCACTGGTTTGGGCGCAAAAGCGACAAACCGCCCTGAGCAAGGTTTGGAAAAACTTCATCAACAAACGCGGCGGAAAGACGCTCTTTTACCGAGCGGACTTTATGCGATATTTGTCGCAAAAGCTCATTGGGCAAAACGCCAGAAACTTCTTTTGCGCCGCCTGATTTTTGGGAGCGCTTAATCGCCGCAACACGAACCATAAAAAACTCATCCAGGTTTGCCGCTGCAATCGACAAAAACTTAAAGCGGTCAAGCGCCGGCAGATCCTTTCGCAAGCCCTCTTCAAGCACGCGCTCGTTAAAGTCAAGCCACGAAAGCTCCCTGTTAAAAAAAGGGGAAGAAATGCTGTCAATTCTGTCATTATCGTTTTTCATCTTAGCTCACCATTATTTTATATCCAAAAACATCTTCAAACAAACCGCCCTTTTCTTTAATCCCTATAAGCTCCAAAGAAAGATCGTGATTTCCCTCCGTATGTAATATCATCGTTTGGTTTTTCTTTTCAACTGTGATACGTTTTGTATTTTGCGAATGCCCGCGGTCAAGCGCGTCCGCAACCCGCAAAATTGCCGCCATTTTGAAAAGCAAAATCCGCTCCTCGCGGTGCAGGGCGACGTGGTGAATCTCTGAATATGACGGAACTTTGCCGCGGTGATAACGCACAACGCTTGCAATTAAGTCAACTTCCTCCCGCTTGAGCCCGAAAATTTCTGAGTTGTTTATGATGTATTGCCCGTGAAGATTGTGATCTTCAGCTTTGATAAACATCCCGATTTCGTGCACCAAAGCCGCAACTTCCAAAAGCATACGTTCGCGGCGGTTCATGCCGTGTTCGCGGATTAATGCATCAAAGAGAATCAAACAAAGACCTGAGACATGGCGGCAATGCGCTTCGTCGATGTGATATTTTCTGCCCACGTTTTCCGCTGAAGCAATAATCTGTGAGAAAAACTCCTCTTGCATGGCAGGATCAACACCCCTTGCCAGGTCAACCAAAAGCCCTTCGCGGATGGAAATGCGCGGAACGACAACGTGCGCCGCTCCTGTGCGCTCCAAAAGAAGCTTGTACACCAAAAGGCCGGGAATAAAAATTTCAGCCTCCCAAAACGGCATTCGCAGTTTTTCCATGCACTCTTCAAGTGAATAAGTTTGCACTTTGCGGACAAACTCTATAAACGCCTCGCGCGTTATTATCCCGCAATGCTCATTCAGGTTTGCCCCGACCTGATCTGCGGCGATTACGGCGTCGGAGCCTGCAATGACGACTGTGCGCACATGGGAAAGGTTAAGACCTGAACTAATGATGTCAGAGGCGTTACGTATGTTTTCTGCAATGTAACGTTCCTGCATTTGGGAAGTGCCGCCGCGCAAGGTCTGGTTTATCAAAAGCGTGCCAAGTTTCAAGCTGTGCGCCGCCACCATCTGCCCGCGCCGCAAAAGCATAATAGCGGTGGAGCCGCCGCCCATTTCCAGTACCATAGAGTTTGCGCGCCAAAAAAGCGGCAGATCGTTTTTCAATGCAAAGCGGGTGGCAAGGTACATAAGGCGGTTTTCTTCGATGCCTTCAACAATGTTTATCATAAGCCCGGTTTCCTGGCGCACGCGGTCAACGAAGATGTCGCGGTTTCTGGCGGCGCGCAGGGCGCTGGTGGCGATCACGCGAATGTCCCCTTCACCGACTTCCCAGCCGCGCATAAACTCACAAAAGTTTTTGATAACCGTTATGCATTCCAGAAACGATTCGCGGGAAACCTGCCCTGTGGTAAACACATCCCGCCCAAGCGTCACAGGTCTTCCTGCCCGATCCAGAACCTGCCAGCGCCCGTCAGGGTAAATTTCCGCCACCAGCAGCCTTATCCCTGTCGAGCCTATTTCCAGTACCGCCATGAGCCTATTTTTACTTTCCATAGGCGCCCGCTACAATTTATCTATGAGCATGGAACATTTGCCTGATGGAATGGGCAAGGTTTTTTTCTTTTTCCCAAGAATATTTATCGTAAAGTAATAGAGCTTTTCGCTTTCCATGTGGATTTCCCAGCCCCGCCCGCTTTTGTTTGACAAAATCGTTATCATGTTTTTTTTAAGCGACAGGTTTTCCACACCCATGATTTCAAGGTTTGGGATGATCCAGTCAACGGTCTTCCGGGGCAGCGATATTAAAAGCCCAACATGTTTTCTATCATAAGGCAAATGGTGGAAAGGGCGGCAAAGGTTAGGTACTGCGGGCGGGGGAAATCAGGCTTTTCAGGCCACATGGCAGGTCCTTCCTTGGTCGGCAAGTACGCTTCCCACAGCTTGCCTTTTTGCTGGTTTGCGTCTTCGCTCATTGAGTCAAGCACAAAATAAAGGTGGCGTATTGCGCAGTCGCGGGCAATGTCCCAGCGCTGATAACGCTCAAGCCCCTTGATGACCATAAACGTTAAGTGCGGGAAAACAGAGCCGCGATAGCCGCAGCCGCTTTCCTCAAAGGCTTTTTCAGAAACTGAAAGGCTTGGGAAAGGGTGAGGCGCACCGAAATGCAAGGGGTCAACAAGTCTGGCTATCATTCGCTCGGCTTTGTCGTCGTTGGGGATTTCCGCCAAAAGCGGCCAGTAAGCGGCGATGGTTTTTACCTGAAGGCGCTTTTCGTTTTTGTCGATGTCGTAGTAAAAACCGGCTTCGTTGTCCCACATCAAGGCATTTATGCGTGTTTTTAAGGCAAAATACTGGCGCTTGTACTGGAAACTGGCTTCTTTGTCGTTGAGAATGTCCGCAAGCGCCGCCATGTAAAGCACATTTATCGCCATCATGCAGTTAAAATCCAAAAGATACGTGGCTTTTTCCCGCGGCGCATTGGGAGCGCCGGAAGAACTTAAGGGAACCCGGTAAAGACCGTTTGGCTGTTTGAAAACTGAATCAATCCACTCATTATAGCGGTGCAAAGTCGAAAAAACATCCTTGACGCGCTTTTTGTTCGCTGTTTTGTGGTACAGGTTATGTTCAGCCCACGCGAAAAGCGGCATTCCCAGACCTTCAGGATTATCCTCTTCCACCACCGGAAGCCCTGTTTCGATGTTGTAGGAACAGCGTATCGCGCCGTTTGGCTCCTGACGCTGGTAAAAAACGTCAAGTGTTGGATTTGCCTGATAAATCCGGTTTGAGTACACCAAAAAAAACGAAGAAAAAATCGCATCAACCTGCTGAACCACCGGGCTTCCATGATAGGAAAAGAAATTCCCCTCCATTGCGGTTTTTTCGCTGGTGGTATTCCAATTATCCTGTATCCATGCCCACGTTTTATCATACACATCGACAAAATCCTGATCATAGAAGTGGATTTTGGGAAAATCTCGCTTAGTCACACATACTCCTCATGATACTCAATTATACTACAAAAGTTTCAGTTTTTGTTATAAAAAGATATTCTTTCAGCAAACCCGCGGTTCGCTCATCTACACGTGCCTCCATTTCTATGTACTCTTCGCAAAAACTTTCAGACGTTACCTGCCCGTTGCGGTGAAGAAGGGNAGCAAGGTCGGTGCGTTCAGGCGGAAAGCGGAATCGCTTGACAGCTCTGGAAAGTGAACTCTCCACCAAAGCGGTCAATTCCGGAAGCCCCTTGCCGCTTGACGCAGACACCGCAACGCTGTCAGGATACTGCTTTTTGAGCGCCGCAAGCTCCTCTTCAGAGGTAAGCAAGTCGATTTTATTAAGTACCGTTATTACAGGTATTTTCCCCGCACCCAGCTCTTCAAGCACCGACATTGTTGTCCGGTACTGAGCGGCAGAATCAATTTCGGCGGCATCAATCACGTGAAGGAGGATATCCGCGCGTGTTGCCTCTTCAAGCGTTGACCTGAAAGCGTTGACAAGGTTGTGCGGCAAGCGCCTGATAAAGCCAACGGTGTCAACCAGAAGTACGTTTGTTCCGCAAGGCAGTTCCAGCCGCCTTGAAGTGGGATCAAGAGTGGCAAAAAGCTTATCTTCCGCCAACACTTCCGCTCCGGTAAGGGCGTTTAGTATAGAGGATTTTCCGGTATTCGTATAGCCCACCAGTGCGCAGACTGATATTCCCTGCCGTTGGCGGTGTTGGCGCTGAACCTGCCTCTGGCGTTTTACCACCTCAAGCTCCTGTTCAAGCTTGTGTATGCGCTGCTGAACAAGGCGGCGGTCAGTTTCAAAGCGGGTTTCGCCTGAACCTTTGGTTCCGTAGCGTCCGCCACGCTGTCGGGACAGGTTTATGTATTTGTGCTGCAAGCGCGGCAAAGCGTATTTCAGCTCTGCAAGGCTTATTTGAAGCTCCGCCTCTTTTGTCCGCGCGCGGTGGGCGAATATCTGAATGATAAGCTCTTGCCGGTCGATGATGGGAATATTGGCAAGCTGTTCCCAATTTCGCTGCTGGGAAGGGCTTATATCGCGGTCAAAAATGATGCACTGGACACCAAGTGAAGCCGCTTTTTCCGCCAGTTCTTCCGCCTTTCCGGTTCCCATGCCGTATTTGGCGCTGCTTTCCCGCACACGAACCACTTCCAAAGCGGCGACTTCCAGCCCCAGCGTGTCTACGAGGCTTTTAAGCTCTCTTGAAAGGGTACCGGCTTCCTCTGCGCTCATTTTTTCATCCTGCACGCCCACTAAGAGCGCGCGCTTTGCACTGCTGTCTGTATCTTCTTGCATATGTATATATTAGTTATAGCATAAAAATTGCATTTAGTGTATTCTTTAGGATGAAATCTTTAAGTTTTTACCGATTATTAAAGCATGGGTGGAAGGAAGTAATATTTGGCAGCGGTATTAAAAAAGGCAGCAATTAGTTTACTCATAACCGGTGTGCTTTCAGGAGCATTTGCGGCCATGGCGCGTTATGATCTGTTTGACCTGATTGAGACACAGTTTTATAACCCTACAATGTTTGCCTCAATTACACGCGATGTTCAGCGTAATGCTTTGGTAATCGACAATTTCTTCACCGATGCGCAGTCCCGTTTTTACCTCGCGCTTTCTGACCAAGCGGTTATGCGCACATTTCTTCCTGATCAAAGCGAAGATGACATTTATGAGCGCTCGCGTATTTTCGGCATTCTGCATGAATCGATTGCTCCTCTTCAATGGGTGCGCTTTATAGATTACAATGGCGTGAGNATTCACTATTCTACTAATCCGGATGACTTTACAGCGCATAACCTGCAACCTGCGGCATTTAACAATTTTTACGAGCCTGGTTTTTCCTTTAGCGTAATTGCCGCGCGTTCAGGAGAACCAATGAAGTTTATTTTTGACAGCGNTGGGGATCGTGTTTTTGTTTCCATGCCGTTTTATGATGCGCGTGACATTTTCCGCGGAACAGCGCTGTTTTCCATTTCTGTCCGGGCTTTGACAGATTCACTTGCCGCGGCAGGAAGATTTCTTGTTAATTACGACTATTTTGTTGTTGCACAGCCTAATGGGTTTTTGGAAGGCGCAGTTGCGGCGTTATATGAAGATGCCATTGTTCGTGAAGTTGCGGCAATTTGGGCTTTGAATGGAGGACGTTCCGCCTGGCTTTATTCNGAAGAGTCCGGCGTTGCATTAACACTTTTGTCAACCCAAACAGGGCAAGGTTTCTTTGTCGGTCGCCTTGTAAATAGCGAGTTCTTTTTGTTTTCACAAACGATGAGGACAATCTTGCTGGTTTTAATTTTACTGACCGCGTTTTTAACGGTGTTTTTCATTCTGAACATAAAGCAGGAGCCGNTTGTCGTTGTAGAAAGCCGCATGAGAAGACTTCAAATTTCACTCTTCCAGCAATACTACGAAAGTGATGTAAANATAGACTTAAACCGCTGGAAATGGGAACTTCAACAGCGCAAGGAGCAAATCGGCGAACAATTGAAAAATGGGCTTGGAATCACCTCACCTAATGAGGTCAAAAATATTGACGATTTAATTGAAGACTCATGGAATGACCTTATTTCAGTAGTTTGTGATTCCAAAGAAGCCGGTATTGACGAAGAAAAACTNCAGACAGTTTTAAGCCGCTTCACCGCCGCAATTCCCAAAGAAGCGCTAAACTTGAGTGCAGCCGAAAACGAAATATCAGGCGGTTTGCCCAATGCCGCTATTGTGACAGAGGTTGTTGAAATTCTTGAGGAAATTAAACCGGCAGATGAATCTGANATAATTGCGGCGGCAATGAAACTTGAAGAANAACATAGGGANCCGCAAACCGNTNCTGATCCGGTTGATATAAGGCATTTGTCAAGCAAGATTGAATTTAGTGACAGCGGCAAACAGGAAAACGACGATGTTATTATGAGTGACCTGGAAGTTTATTCTCCGTTTAGCAGTGAAACTTTTTCTACACTAGCGGCTTTGGAAAACGAAACAAAAGATGAAAAGCAAGATGAGGAAAAAAGTTTTGAAAAATGAAAATGACGAAAATGCTGATGGTTCCTTGACGGAAGAAGTTTTCCCGCTGACGGAGTTTTGTACNAAAAAAAATCCAAAATATGGGCAGCNGTTTGTGTTTGTGCCTTTTTTCAGCGTGAGTGTCGGCGGCACTNCAGTTCTTGAAACCTTGCCTTGTGCGGGTGATGTTGAGACTGATAATAACAGCGCAGTTGAAAGCTTGCCGCTTGAACAGGAAGCTGAACTGGAAGCCATAATTGAAGACTCAGAAGGTGTTCCATACATAAACGCAAATGCCGTAGCGGCAAGTAATAATTCGGAAGCCGATAGTAACGTAGATTTTAAAAACCTTGTGGACTCTGTAATCAATTAAATA
>WQRS01000028.1 GCA_009786615.1 Treponema sp.
TCATACATATCGGGGAGGTTGTAAAACAAAAAGCAGACATTTAAGCCTTTCGGTCTTGCAACGGTGAACGAGGACAAGGATTCAATGGGTTTTTTTGCCATGTAAATCTTCGTCTGGTTTTTGGCTACATGGACGTTTAACTCGCTGAAACGCAGCGGGATTTGGTCGTCCTTTTCACGCAAATACGGTTCAATGGGTTTTTTCGGATACGAGGCCGGCTCGATAAGAACATGCATTTTCTTTCCGGATGACTGAAAAGTAAGTCCCTCTCCTTCAGGATATATCGCCTTTACACCTGAATAAGAAATGATTTCATAGATGGCATAACCTGTGTTTGCGTTTATGAACGACGACACAATGTATGCCTGATCCTTTGGCAGTTTGTCCTGCTTGTATGCCTCAAACAAATCAAGAGCTTTTGTGGACATCTGTTCCTCCTTGAAGTATTTAAACGTTACCCTTTTGGGCACCCTTCGTTCACATATCATTGTACTAGATATTACACATTTGGCAACTAGTTTTTACCGCGATTTGTTAAATTTCTTTCGTTTTTCTGCTTCTTTTGCATAATGAGCGCTTGAGCTTTCCCCGTTTTTTTTGGCAATATCCGCCATCCATTCGTAAGGGCGCGGATCGCTGGTGTCCAGTTTGGCGGCTTCCCTGAAGTAATCAAAAGCCTTTTCGATTTTTTTTTCTCTTGCGTGTAAGATGCCCAGCGCAAGGGAAACGTCGCAGGAGCCTGAAAACAGCTGCCGCGCCTTCTCCAATACAGCAACGGCATANTGCACGGAACCTGTCCGNTCAAGGCAGCCTGAATACTCAATGAGAAGTGGCACATCGCGCGGGTTTTCTTTCAAAAGCGCTTTGAGGAAGACAGCGGCTTCGCGGTAGCGTCCGGTTTTCCGGTATGAATAGGCAAGCACACGGCGCAAACTCGCGCTGGCAGGATCCCAGACAAGCAGTTTCTCCAACTCAACAGCGGCTGCCGCATATTCATGTATTCGCACCAGAAACAGCGCATGTTCGCGGCGAATATTCACATTATCAGGCCAGCGNGAAAGATANGCCTTGTAAAGCGAATCAAGATTTTTAGTTGAGGCAGTTTTGCTTGATGCACCCTGGTTTATCAGGGCTTCAAGGGCTGCAATTTCGCCAAGCCAGGCGCTTTCGTGGCTGTCTTTAAGGCGGATAGTCTTTTTAAACCAGTTTCGCGCTTCTGCCAAAAAGCCGATTTTCAGGTAAGAAGATGCCATTGCATACATTAGTTCCGGCTCAGGCCCCAAAGAGCGAATTGCCTGTTGAAGCATCGTTATATTGGACTGAGTATTTTTATCGGTGTTGACATGGCAAAGAATCATAAAGCGTTCGATTGTCTTTGCATCGCCGCCAAGCGTTTGCGCCGCCTTAAGCGCTTTTTTAAGCGATTTAAAGTCTTTCCATTCCCAGCACACAAGAATGTCGGCATACCACAACTCAAGATTTTCAGGTTCCCTTTCCAGCGCCCTAAGCAAATGGTTGTGTGCCGACTCAAAATCGGACAGATTCCTCATCGCCTCAGCGAAAAAAACCCGAATCATGGGGAGATCCTGTCGCTTTTTAAGCCATTGTCGGCATAATTCCGCCGCTTTGCGCCATTGCGCACTTTCCAAAAAAGAGCGAATCAAAAAAATGTCAATTAGTTCACTGTTCCAGGGCAGTTCAGGAATGCCTGAATCTTTTGAACGGATTGTTTCAATTTCATCTGTCGCCTCGGCATTTCTGCCCAGCGCCATTAAAACTGCCGCGCGCAGCCAGCGGATTCGGCGGTCGCCTGAGTCTGTTTTATTTTCCTGTGTGAGTTTCAGGGCGCAGGTAAAATGCTCCAGAGCTTCTTCAAGGTTGTCCGTTTCGCGCGCTGCCCTTCCCAATTCAAGGCGTAAATACGTGTTGTTTGGAAAACCCTCTTCCGCGCCATTTGCCAAAACAAAACGCAGCATCTCAAGCCCAAGATCATATTCCTCATTGTCGCAAAGCCTCACGCCGCGGACTAAAAGCGAGTTTAAGTATGCGCGGTAAATGCGCTTGTCATCCGGCGCTTCCTGCACCGCCTCTTGCAGAATTTGAACTGCCGCGGGGGAATTTTTTGCTTTAAGATATGCGGTTCCCAAAAGCGCCTTTGTGTGGGCGGCATCTTTTGGGTTATTTTCTAAGGCTTTCCGCAAAAAAGGCACAGCTTTGTAAGCCATGCCTAATGTCAGGTACGTCCGCCCGGTAAAAAGATAGCCGTCCGCTGCGCGGACGCATGATGATGTAATCGTTAAAGGCTGCCAGCGCGCGGGAATAGTCTTTAAGCGCATGAAACGAGCGTCCCAATAAAAGCCACGCCTGCGGAGGGGCATCAGATTCTGAGATTACCTCTTTTAGAATCCTTACCGCCAGCCGGTAATCACCCTTTTTCCCCGCTTCCGTGGCGTTTTTNAGCTTTNTAAGTGCTTGAGATTCTCTTTTTTCTATGGCAGTCCGCATANACCTTGCTATTTTACCCTTGCAAGTGTTACCGCGCTTGTAACGATAATATCCTCCACCGAGGCGCCGCGTGACAGATCACTGATTGGCTTTGCGAAGCCCTGCAAAAACGGTCCGAAAGCTTCCGCTTTGGCAAGCCGCTGAACCAGTTTGTAGCCGATATTACCTGAACCCAANTCCGGAAACACAAGCGTGTTGACTTTCCCTTGAAGCGGGCTTCCCGGCGCTTTCTTTTCCCGCACCGAAGAAACAAGCGCGGTGTCGGCCTGAAACTCACCGTCAACCATCAGCTTTGGCTCTTTTTTCTTGACAATTTCAAGCGCCTGCTGCACTTTTTTCACGTCAGGATGATCGCCGCCTGAACCTTTCGTTGAAAACGAAAGCATCGCCACTGTAGGTTCATTGTTAAGAAACTCCCGGCAGGACTGGGCGGCGGAAAGGGCAATTTCGGCAAGCTGCTCAGGGTTCGGATCTGGAACGACCGCGCAGTCGGCGAAAATGAGCATTCCGTCAACGCCCCATGAGTGATCAGGCATTTGCATAACAAAGCAGGAAGACGCGGTTTTTGATCCAGGCACTGTCCCGATGATGGCAAGCCCGGCTCGCAATACATCGGCTGTGGTGTTTTGTGCTCCGGCAACCATCGCGTCAGCATCGCCTAAATGCACCATCATCGAAGCCCAGCGCATTGGGTCAGCCATGTCGGTTTTCGCCTGTTCTGCTGTCATGCCCTTGTGCTTGCGCATTTCGTAGTACGTGTCCGCATATTTGTCCAAACTCGGTGAGTACATTGGGCAAACAATGGTAATTTCATTAAGTAGAACCCCTTCATCGGCGGCGACTTTTTTCACATCAGACTCTTTTCCCAGCAGTATAACTCCCGCTGCAAGGTCTTCATCAAGAATTCCCCGCGCTGCTTTCACCATTCTCGGCTCTGTTCCCTCAGGCAGAACAAGAATTTTCTGCGCAGCTTTGGCTTTCGCCTTCATTTCCTTTGCAAAATCCATCGTAAACCTCCATTAACTAATTTTCTTGCTATGCATTGAAGTATACGAGAAATGCAAGAAAAAGGAAAGCGAAAAGTGGAGAAAGCGGGGAACGGTTAGCGGTTTTGAACTGACAACGCTGTAACATCCGGAAGTCTATGACGGCTGTGCGCCATAGACTTCCGGGCAAGCAACGCAAGGTTATTACTCTATCTTAAAGCGTGAAACTTCCCGCATCAAATGATCGATGCTCTCCTTGTTCTGCCTGCACAAATCGTTTATATGATTGACCGCGGAGTTAATCTCGTTTGCGCCGGATGCCATTTCGTTCATGCCGCCGCTAATCTCTTGCGTTGCCATTTCGAGGTTATGTCCCTCGCGGATGACTTCGGTGGAGCCTTCAAGCATTTCTTTTGAACCTTGCTTGACGTTTTGTGTAATGTCATTTAAAAGGCTGATGGATTCAAGCACCTGCTTGCTTCCTTCGCCTTGCTCTTCCATCGCATGACGGATGTTGGTTTCCTGATCAACTACGGTTTTTACGCTTGAGTTGATGGCTTCAAAGCGGGTGAGCACGTTGTCTGTTGAGCGGGTGATCTTGTCGATGGAGCTTTTGATTTTTTTGAGCACAATGCTGATTGTCTTTGACTGCTCGCTTGAGTTTTCCGCCAGTTTGCGGATTTCCGCCGCTACAACCGCAAAGCCTCTGCCCGCTTCTCCCGCGTGGGCGGCTTCGATTGCGGCGTTCATTGAAAGAAGGTTTGTTTGGCTGGCGATATTCTCCATCACCGAGTTGATTTCCAGAAGCCCTTCAGATTCGCGGGCGATTTCCTTTATGTCGGATGCGACTTCCTGCAATCCGTTGCGCCCTGAGTCAGAGGCTTCCGTAAGCTCCTGCACATTTTGACCGTTTCTTACGAGAGTCTGTGTTACTGACTGGATGTTTGCAAGCATTTCCTCAATTGCTGAAGATGAGCTTGAAACACTTGCGTTTTGCCGCTCAACGTGCCCGTTCAGTTTGTCTATGTTGACTGTGATCTGTCCCATTGTTGTGTTTGTCTGACTCACTGATTCACTCTGGGTTATGGCACGGCCTTTAATGCTTTGAACATTGGAGTTAATTTCGTTGACAGCGGCCGCAGTTTCCGTCATGCTTGAGGTCAACATTCCGCCAAGGTCAGATAACTTTAAAGTCTCCTTTTTGATGTTCAAAACAAGGGTTCTTATCTTTTCAAGCGTGAGGTTAAAGTACTTTGCCAGATCACCAATCTCGTCTTTTGAGTTGGCGTGGATTCTGCGTGTAAGATCGCCTTCGCCTTCAGAAATGTCCTTAAGCGTTTCCGCCACGTTGACTATCGGGCGGATTGATTTGGTCAAGAAGAAAAAGATCACCACAGCGCCCACCGCGATTGAAATTATTGCAAGAATTGTTGTGAATCTGGTTATATGACGCACTTCGGCCAAAACCTGCTCATGTGTTGCACCGACCATTATAGACCAGGTTACTTCTGAACGACCGATGTTAAGAGATGCAATGGCAAGTTCCAGATCTGTGTTTAGCGCAACAGAAAACGCGCTTCCCTGAAAATCGCCGCCGGCTTTTACCGTATTGGCTACGTCTTCAAGAATGTCCCCATAAAAAGTATCCACTTCGGTAATAAATCCGTTTACGCGATCAGGTACAAAGTGCGCAAGAACGAAGCCGTTGTTAAAATATATCGCCATTGCTGAAATTTCTTCGTGCTCGCTCATACTCTGAACCAAAGCCGGCTGAACCGTATCGGTGAGAATAAAGAGTCCAACCCCGGCTATAACCTCATTGGTATGCTGACTGACAACCGGAACCATCAGCCTTACCACATAAACACTACGCCCTTCTACGATTCTGCGAATGGGAGGTTCCACCCGCTCCACGCGATTAACAAGCCGTGTTCCTGTAAGCCCGTCCAGAAATGCTATCGTTCCTTCCACATCTATGCTTGTCCTGGCTGTAATCTCACCTGTTTCCCTTGTAAAGGCAATCGCGTATTGTCCGGTTGGTGTGGAACCTGTTCTTCCGATAAATTCAGCGTCCATACCATCAACCGCGTTTGGCCGCCAAACTGTGTACATATCAAGAATGCTAGGATTTGCGGAAATTACGCCGCGCAGCATACTGTCAAAAAGATCACGCCTGTCCTCCGCCGCTATGTGATCGTAATCTTCCATGATATTTGACAGTGTTCTGAGCATTCTCATGTGCCCATCCATACGTCCATGCCAATATTCAGTCTGTTGAACAGCCAGATAAACAAGTCCTCGCCTGCTGGCATCCAAGCTTATGTTTGAAGCCTCCCTTATAAGGATTAACGCTATTCCTGTCACAATTGTTGCCACAATGCCTATCATAATGATGCTCATTTTTACATTCAACTTCATTTTTTTAAACTCCTCTGTTGTAAAGAAAAAGCTGTTTATGTTAATTAAATCATAATTCCATTCAATTGGGGATTCAATAGTAAAAAGCTAAATTTTAATTAGCAGGAATTATGGCTTTGTCGCACGACAAAGTGCCGCACAGCACTTGAAGCGCCCTTTACCCATAATGTACAGTGTATTATGCGCTTGTTAAAATCTAAAATCAGGCTGATGTTAATTGTGTTTGTGCTGTGCAGTCTTCCGGTCAGCGCTCAAGTGCCATCAGGCGTTTGGGCAGATGAGCCTGCGATGCTTGTAGGCCTTACCATAAGCGAGCTTATTGACCGCTTTGGAGTTCCTCGCAGCGTGCACGCCGCCAGAGGTGTTGAAACTTGGCAGGACGATGTGGTTTTTGTATACGATCACGGCGATTTTTACATATACGAATACCGTGTGTGGCAAATTGGCGTCCGGTCTTTGCGGGGAATAAACGTAGGGGATTTAAGCGGTTTGGTTGGGTTGGTTATGGGATCAAACGCTGTCCCGCAGGGCAGTTCGATTTTTTACCCCCTGCACATAGCGCCCTGGCCGCTGATGCTCAGGTGGGATATTGACAGCGCAGGACGAGTGCAGTCGATTTTCATTTACCGATCGGATCTTTAAGGCGGCAGATAATTTCGAATGGGGAAGATATGCCTTTGTCTGACAGGTCAAACCCTCAGCGAAAATCTTGAAACGCTAAAACGATACCGCTCTTTTGCTGACGTTGCCGAATTGCGTGTTGATTGCCTTCTTCCCGATGAGCGGTTTCTCATCAGGCGTTTTCCTGAAATGGCGGACATTCCCGTTATACTCGCAATCCGGCGTAACATTGACGGCGGCAAATTTGTCAGCGGAGAAGGCTCCCGTATAACGCTGCTTGCAAACGGGCTTGCATACGCCGATGCCGACAGGCGGCGCAATTTCGCTTATGTTGATCTTGAGGAGGATCTCAACGTACCAAGCCTTGAAGAAGTGGCGCGGGCTTTTGGAACGCGCATTATCCGCTCGTGGTATAACCTGACCGGGGTGGATGATGATGTGGCGGCAAAGATCAAAAAACTAAGGCGAGTGGGAGATGAGATAGTGAAAGCCGCATTAACGCCCGGAAATCTTTCGGATATGAGAAAAGTGTATCGGGCGTTTAATGATTCAGGTAACACCGACAAGATATTTTATTGCATGGGGGAATATGCCGCCGCCCCAAACATTCTTGCTAAGCGCTTCGGATCGCTTTTTAGCTACGCCTTCCCCGGCAATGAACTTGACCCAAAGGAACTGTCAGAACTGTACCGCTTTCACCAGATCACGCCTGATACAAAAATATTCGCATCCACTGATAATCAGTTTAATGTTTCTTCGCCTTCGAGGTTTTTTAATACGATATTCGGCATCGAACAAATTGATGCGGTGCATGTGCCTATTCCTGCGGACTCACTTCATTCTGTGGTAAGTTTTGCCGAAGAAATCGGCATTTCAGGGTTTTCCGTTACAATGCCAAACAAAGAAAAGGCGCTTTCGTACTTAAATTACAAATCAGAAGAAGTGCGGTCTAGCGGTGCGTGCAATTTATTTGTGCGCGGCGTATCAGGCTGGAGCGGGCACAACACGGATGCGGCGGCATTTTCAGAATCACTTTTGGCTTTTATAAAGCGTAATGATTTGCGGCGGCAAAAAGTGACCATAATTGGCGCAGGAGGATCCGCGCGTGCAATCGCGGGCGAAGTGCACCGCCTGAAAGGAAAGGCGCTTATTCTTAACCGGACGGCTGAAAAAGCGCGGTTACTTGCCGAACCGTACCGCTTTGCGTGGGCGGCGCTGGACAATCACAGCATCAAACGTATTGAAAAATACTCAAACCTGATAATTCAGGCAAGTTCGGCAGGAATGCCGCCTGATGCTGATACCGACCCGGTAAGTTTTTATAAATTCTCCGGCCGCGAAACAGTGATGGATATTGTTTGCCGGTCTGAAAAAACGCCCTTGCTTAAAAGGGCGGAGGCTTCAGGATGCAGGGTTCTTGACGGCAATGATATGCTTGTGCGCCAATTCCGTCATCATTANACNTGCTTTGTGAATAAAGAGTTTCCCCCATCGCTGATCTCACGAGTTGAGATTGAAAAGCCAAACGGGGGAGTGAAAGCAGAGGAGCAAAAACATGGAACAACAGGNTATTAAAGAGATAACCGCGAAAGCCGCGGTGCAGAAACTGGTAAAAAGCGGCATGAAGCTTGGGCTTGGAAGCGGATCCACGGCGGTTCTTGTTGTGCGCGAAATTGGCACACTTTTGGCAAAAGGCGAACTTAAAAACATACTCGCCGTGCCGACAAGCTTTCAAACTGCTATGGAATGCGAGAAATGGAAAATCCCGCTTTTCACGCTTAATTCTTCTGAAATTGGCGGGGAACTGGCTCTTACGATTGACGGCGCTGACGAAGTTGACCCTGAAAACAGGCTTTTAAAAGGCGGCGGCGGCGCGCTTTTGTTGGAGAAAATTGTGGCGTATGCATCGGCTTTTTATGCAATCGTTGTGGATGAATCAAAGCTGGTGGAAAACTTAGGGCTTGCCTTTCCGCTTCCTGTGGAAGTTATCCCTGANGCACGGGTTCCTGTAACANGNGTTTTACAAAAGCTGAACGCGGATGTTGTGCTTCGGGAAGCGGTGCGCAAAGCCGGCCCTGTTATCACCGACAACGGAAATCTGCTTTTGGATATGCGTTTTAAGACTGCGATAAACCCCGCTGCACTTGAGGCGGAACTAAACCGTATCCCCGGTGTGGTGGAAAACGGCTTTTTCACAGGTCCCTTCAACCGCAAACTGGTTCCGCAGGTTTTTATCGGCAGGGCTAACGGAAAGGTTGAAGTTCGCCCCTGAAATAATTTTGAATTCATTACTTTACTTGTGACAAACCGGGCAAAAATACATATATTATATCGGGCTCATATGAGCTAAATTATCTTGATGCCAGGAGGCTGGATATGTCAGTTATGGCTATCGTAAAAGAAGTCAGCGAAGTTGTACACCGAATACGTGTCAAACTCTATCCGAGTCATCTGCCCGGGACTGAAGGAATGTATATTGCCCGGACAAGTAACGAAAAAGCTTTGACAGTGGAGGATGTCTGCGCGGCGCTAAAAAACCGTGCCGGATATTCCGGTAATTACAGTACTCTGGTTGAAAATGTTAAGGCGTATTTTGATGAGGCTGCCTACCAGCTATGCGATGGTTACGCGGTGAATACCGGCTATTATTCGCTGTACCCAAACATTGGCGGCACGTTTGCTTCGCCCCATGATACCTTTGATCGCGGTGAGCATCCGCTAACATTTCGCCTGCGTATAGGTTTAAGGTTTAGGCGGCTGGCAAATGCTGTCAACATCGCAGTTGAGGGACTGGGCAGCAGGTTTGGGTTTGTCAGCAGATTTACTGACAAAAAGTCAAAAACGGCAAATTTGATAGTAACAGTAGGCGGCATATTTGTCATTTCCGGCAAAAGAATCAAAGTAGACGGGGATAACGAAGAATGCGGCGTCTATTTTGAAGCAGTGGGAGAANGCGGCACGCGGATAAAGGTGGCGGAAGACCTNGCCGAAAACTNACCAACAAAGATAATCGGAGTTGTGCCGCCGCTGTCCACTTCTAATGAGTACAGGGTTGTTATTGTTACCCAGTTTAGCGGTTCCGGCGGCAGATTTCTGA
>WQRS01000029.1 GCA_009786615.1 Treponema sp.
ATGCCCGGAAGCAGCCAAAGATATACAAAACGGGGATGAGCTGGATGTAAACTTAAAAACCGCAGAAATCAAAAACCTGACCCGCCAAAAAACCTATCAGGCCGCGGCTTTTCCGCCTTTCATCCAGCGCATCATTGATGCCGGAGGACTACTCAGCTCCATCAACAAATAGGATGTCAGGAATTCCTCGCAAACCTACTTGGGTTCAAAACGTCCGGTGAAAAAGCGAAGCTGCTTTGGTTCATAAACCCATTTGAGCGCGCGGACACACTCTTTTTTTTCGTGAAGTGCGATTACCGAGTCCGCCACAAAATCCATGTGCTTGTAGGTGTACACCCTGCGCGGAATTGTCAGGCGCACCGTTTCAAGCTTGGGCGTGTGGTCTTTGCCTGTGTTTTTGTCGCGTCCGGCAGAAACGATGCCGCGCTCCATGCCGCGTACGCTTGACTCAATGTAAAGCTGGATTGCAAGTGATTGGGCGGGAAACTCTTCTTGCTTAAGATGCGGGCAAAAGCGCCGCGCGTCCAGAAACACCGCATGACCGCCAACCGGCTGAACAATTGCCACACCCGCATCCATAAGCCTGTCGCCCAGATAGCGCACCTGCATAATCCTGTGTTCGATGTACGCGTCTTCGACAGCCTCTTTCAGACCTATAGCCATAGCTTCCATGTCGCGCCCGGTCATGCCGCCGTATGTTGGCATCCCCTCAAATACGACAACCAGTTCTTTGGCTTCCACAAAAAGGTCATCGTCNTTCAGGCACAAAAATCCGCCGATGTTGACAATNCCGTCTTTTTTGCCGCTCATGGTGCAGCCGTCAGAATATTTGAATTCCTCAAGCACGATTTCTTTTATGGACTTGTTGGCGTATCCTTCTTCTCGCTCCTTTATATAAAAAGCGTTTTCAACACAGCGTGTCGCGTCCATAAAAACCTTGATACCATGCTTTTGGCAAAGCTCATAAGTCTCGCGCAGGTTTTGCATCGACACAGGCTGCCCGCCTGCCAGATTCACGGTGATGGCTACGCAGACATAGGCTATGTTTTTTGCTCCCTTTTCATCAATGAGTTTTTTCAGTTTGTTCAGATCGACATTACCTTTGAACGGCAGGTCAATTACCGGATCGTGAGCTTCATCAATTACGATATCCGCGAAAATACCGCCGTTGGCTTCCTGATGGTAGCGCGTGGTGGTAAAGTACATATTTCCGGGAACATACTGACCCGGTTTGATCGCTATTCTTGAGAGTATGTTTTCCGCGCCGCGTCCCTGATGTGTTGGCACAACGTGCTTAAAGCCAAACAGTTCCTTGATTGTCGCTTCCAGATGATGCCAGTTGCGGCTGCCGGCATAGGCTTCATCGCCCATCATAATTCCTGACCACTGCCTGTCACTCATTGCGTTGGTTCCTGAGTCGGTCAAAAGGTCGATGTACACATCTTCTGAATCTATCAGGAAGGTGTTGTATCCGGCTTTTTTGGCGACTTCCACGCGCTCATTGAGGGTGTTTGACTTGACATATTCAATAACCTTGATCCTGAACGGTTCCGGCGGGTAATAACTTCGCATAAAAACGGTCTCCTGTTTGTATTTGTGTGGCGATTTACTTTTGTTATCTATAATTTATGATAAAAGAACTTTATCTTAGCTGTCAATAGAAAATACACTTTGACACTGCACACGACAATGGATACAATGTAGCGAAGTCTGTTTGAGCAGGCTGTTTTTTGGAGGAGAAAATTTATGTTTGAAAAGGCTAGGACTCCGTCGTTTTACTTGCATATTGGCATCGGAATATTTTTGATGTTTTTTGCCGGGCGTATGCTTGCGCCCATATACCCCCTCACCGAAGTGGGTATGCTGGTTGTGGGCGTGTTTTTTGGCGCTATATGGCTTTGGTGTTTTGTGGGCTTCCTGTGGCCAAGCCTCCTGGCGATTGTGGCCTTTGCCCTTACCGGTTTTGCCGGTATAGGTGGCATCATGCAGCAGACCTTCGGCCACTCCGTAACGGTGCTGTTGATTTTCTCCATGATCCTGTTCGGNTCGCCGCAGCATGTGGGTGCGACAAGGTACATTACCAGATGGTTTCTGACCAGAAAGGTCTTTAACAACCGCCCCATCGTATTTTCCTTCGTTTTCATTTTTGCCACATACATGCTGTCTGTGGCGGTTAACGTAACGCCTTCGCTTATCCTTATGTGGACGGTGCTTTACGGCGTTTTGAATGAGCTTGGCTACAAAAAAGGCGAAAAGTTTACGACGCTCATGCTCATCGGGACTTTTCTGGGCTCCATATCAGGGCAGGCGTCTTTGCCGTTTACGGGATCGACCCTTGCGATTTTAAGCGCTTTCACGACAGCCACCGAGGGAGCGGTTGCCGCCGGGGAATTAGGAAGCGCTATAATCATGCCGGTGCCGCAGTACATGATTTTAGGCTTTATATATTCTGTCATTATTTTTGTAATTTACTGTCTGTTCATGAAGTTGGTGTTGAAGCCTGAAGATCTGACCAAGGTTGCCCACGTCAACACCGAGATGTTCGACAGGGATCCCTTGCCGCCTATGAGTGCATTACAGAAGGCGAACTTTTTAAGCATGCTGCTTTTCGTATTCCTCATGCTTTTGCCCTGGTTCCTGCCTGACGGATTTGTTGTGACGCAATGGCTTAACCGCCTTGGAGCAACCGGCGTGGCAATATTACTGACAGGCGTTATGTGCGTAATACATGTGCAAGGCAAACCCATCCTTGACTTTAAAGCGGTCGCCCCAAAAGCATTAAACTGGGATGTCGTTATTATGGTGGCGGCTGCAATAGGTATAGGCGGCGCTTTGATGAACCCCGCCACAGGCGCAAGGGAAATGATGATACAGGTATTTAATCCTGTACTTGGCGGACACACGCCTATTACGTTCTTTATCGCGATGCTTTTGGTTGGTATTGTTGTTACCAGCTTTGCCAGTTCCATGGTAATTGGTATTGCCTTTATGCCGATACTCGTTGCGTTCGGTGTTCATGCCAGCGCGAACCTTCCGGCGGTAGCGGCGACATTCACCCTGCTTCTCCACTATTCCATCATATTGCCGTCCGCTTCGGTTTTTGCCGCCATGATCTGGAGTAACGCGGAATGGATAACGGGCAAAGAGGTCTTTAAATATGGCGCGTTTATTGTAGTTGCCGCTACCGTTGTTGCCATAACAATTATCATGCCTATTTCTCTGGTTCTGTTTTAAGGGGCGGTTATTGCTNTNCCNCCTNTGNGTAGATAGCACTTAGTGAAATTATTGGTTGGCTACAACAACCTCAATGGCTTTTTCCAGCCTTGTGTCCCTGCCGCGGTTAAATTCCGCAAAGTTAAAGGGAACAGGATGATCCGGCGGTATTCCCCTGCCTTCATAGTTAGTTCCATTCAAGGAAATNACTTGCACNGATGGAGTAAACGTAAGTTCTATGCCTATCGAAGAGAATGACCCCGCATTAAAAAAAACATTATCTGTTATCCCTCCCATTGCGCCCCAGGTAGTACCGCCTACATGGTGGCCGTTTGGAAGCGAACGCACAAACAAGGTGCTCATTTCTGCGCAGGAAGCAGAAAATTTATTTGTCAAAATCACAAGTGGAACCTGCAAATCCCTTGTGTTTTCCGGGTCGTTAAATATATAAAACGGTAGCAACGGAGAGTGATCCATGCGTCCGTCTCCCATTTTTTGTCTATTGTAGGCCAAATGGTATTGTTCTNTTGAAAACATCTGTCCCCATAAATACGACAAATCCGAAATCCTGCCGCCGCCATTGCCACGCACATCAACAATAACCCCTTTTACATCGGGTGCATACAGGTTATCCATAAAATAATCCCAGATAGCCGTTATTGTGGCTTCATTCGCAGCAAGATAGGGATCGGTATTCTCAAAAATTTTCGACCAAATAAACTCTGAAAAGTATAAATACAAAATACTGCCGCCCTGGCCGCCTGAAAATGGGATTTTACCGGCAAACACGCTGAAATCACCCGCATCAACAAATGCTTCTGTTTGGTGATATGAACGTTCGCTGAATAGGGGAGAAGCAATCAACAGCTCCATCAAATTAGTTTGATCTTCAATATATTCGGATTCTGCCAGCGCAATACCTTCCTGCGCAATCCGCTCAAGGAACCTGTTCATGGAAGGAACAATATCTATATTCAGCAGATCCAGTTCCATCGAAAAATGCCCGTCAATTAAATTCCATGTTACNGCTGTAAAGTATTCATACAATCTCTGGAAAATTTCATCCTCGTCTTCCAAATCGTCCAAAGCGGCAAACTTTGGCCTAAATTCCCGGTAAACCCTGTCCCAGTCTGTCGGGTCTATATCCCAAAAGACATAGTTATGATTCATTCCCGTCCAAAATGAAACAAACATTCTTTCAGCAGGGCTTGAAANTCCATCGAGAAGATACAAAGAGTCTTCCGGCCTGTCAAGATTTATTATGTCCTGGCAGCCAAAAAAAGAAAAAGCGGCTAAAACNAATAGAATTTTTTTCATCATGCCCTCCGTAATAATTCTTCCACTCTAAACAAAACGCCCATTTGGACGGTTATCGTATTGTTGTATCTGGCGATTCTGTTTATCATATAGTCCCTTTGCAAATCCGTAAGCCCGTGGTTATACTGTACGCTTATGTAGGGTGTCAGAAAATTGATGTCATATCTGAAACCCACGCCCGCAAAAAGAGCGGCTTCAAAGCGCCTGTCTCTTTCCCTGACAAAACCGCTGTCGCTGAATTGTTCCATTTGTGCGTAGAAAGGATCAAAAGGGTTTTCAGAAAAGCCGGTCCACCAGCCTTCTCTGTTGTTGTGCAGCCAGAAACCGAATGTCGCTCCCATGTTAAAAAACATCCTCCAGGCATTTTGACCCACGGAAAAATCCGCAAATACGGGGACTTGCAAAAAACCGTTGGTATGGTTGTTGTACATAATATACCAGTCTCCAAAATCACGTTGAAAGCTGTAATTTTTTTGTATATACCGCAGCCCGCTGCCTAAAGCAAACCAATCATTGAACGAAACAAGCACAGGTATGCCAATCAAAAACCCACCCATGTCTTCGTAAGAAGTAAATGCCCTGTAACCGGTGCTTGTGTTCAACATATTGCGGGTATAACCGCCTTCAACACCGACAGCCAAACTTATCGAATGGGCACAAAAGGAAAAGAGGCAAAAAACCCCCAAAACACATATAGTCTTTTTCATCATAAATATCGTCTTCCTATGTTCATAAATCTAATAATGAAACAGTCTTATGACAAGAGAATTTGCATACTTAACACGAAATTCGACATAATTGGTAATACGGCAAACGGCAGGATTTTTTTATTGGTCTTTCAGCGCCGCCGTCAGGGTAAAGGTGTTTTCCCCGCAGTCAATATCCATAATGCCGTCGTAAGCGTCCACGATGCGACGGATCGTCCATAAGCCGTAGCCGTGTCCGCTTTCGGCCTTGCTCGACCGAATCTCGCCGCCCGTGTCGATAATCTCGCCCGACCTTGAGTTTTCGCACCGGATATTTAAATAAGGTTCGCGGCTGATTATGCTTAGCCGGATAAAGCGTTCCCCGCCCTCCGGTACGCCGGCGCACGCCTCCAGCGCGTTTTCGAGCATGTTCGCCAAAAGGCTGTAAAAATCATGGTCGGCGATACTGATCGGCGCGGTTTTCAGGTTCAACTCCACTGTTACACCGTACTCGTCGGCTTTTTGGATCAGGTTGTTCACCGCAGCGTTAATAAGAAAATTCTCATGGTAAACAGTCTCGGCAATGGGGACGGCATGGGCAGCATATTTCTCAAGATAGCTTTCAGCTTCCCGGTACTGCCCGCCCTTTATGAGCAAGTGGAGCGCGGCGATGTGGTTCTTGATTTCATGTTTCAGCCCTCCGACTTGATTCAGATGGTTTTTCAATTGCTCATACCCCTCCTGCGCCAGCTTTTTCTGCAAAGACAAGGTTTGCGCCTCGTATTTGACAGCGCGTTTGACGGCGATGTTCAGCAGCCACATCACCATGGCAAAGACAGCAATGGCGATAACAAGGCTCAACGCCGTCTGGAAAACAAATATATTCATGACCTCATAGTATTTGATGTCATTAATGTCAGCCGCCGCCAAACCCAAAAACGCGCCGGTTTCCCTGTGAAAGATGGGTACATACGCGCTCAAGCGGCGGCCGAAATCGGTATCCACAAAGTTTTCGCCCAATACGGTTCTCTGCTCGTCAAAGGCGATCCGCGCGGCGTCGGTTATGGGGGCAATAAATCCGGGAGCAGTGTGCAGTTCGCTATGCGGACTTTCGCCGCTAAGGATATAGACAATGCTGTCCTCACCTGCCCGCGCTATAGTGTATATGAACGTCACATTATCTTCGTTGACTTGCCTCAATCTCATCATCAAATCTTTTATGTACCGGTAATAATCGGTGTCCGTATCCAGCGTTTTAAGGAACTCCTGATAGCTATCCGAATCCTGTTCGACAGCGACAGCCATGGTCGCAGCAATTGCCTGAAGCCTTGTCAGAAACTGTTTCCGCAATGCGGACGAGGCGAGGTTATAGGATATAATGCTGGAAGTGATGAAAATAATGCTGAACGTGATATAAAATATGGCGATGTTGCGCTTAATGTGCGCGTTATTATCCTTCTCAAGCATGGCTGTCCCTATGCATGGCAGCCAGGAACGCTCTTTGCACTTCTTTCAGGTGTGCGCGGCTGATCGGTATTTTTTTCCCGTTCACGGCAATGGCATCAAAGCGCGACAGTTCCCGTATGTTGCGTATGTTGACGGCAAAGCCTTGATGGCATCGGATAAAAGAATCTTTGGGCAGTTTTTTCAAAAGCTCCGTCAGCGTACCCGGATAATAAAGCACCCGGTCTTGCAATGTTATTTCTACTTTTCTTCCGGTCGTTTCAAGAACAATGATCTTTTTAACCGCCACACGATAATTCATGCCGCCTGATTTGAACACAAGAAAACAATCCTGAAATGTATCTTTGTAAGCCGCCCGGATAAGACCCTCCAGTTTCCCTGAGTCCACAGGCTTGGTTAAATAGTGGAGCGCGTTTACGTCGTAGCCTTCAAAAACATAATCGCGGCTTGAAGATATGAAAATAATAACGGTTTCCAGGTCGGACTTACGGATAGTTCGCGCAAGCTCCATACCCGTCATTCCGTCCATGATTATATCCAGCAGAATGATGTCATATCTTTTTTTATTGCCTTTAAAAGCCGCCAAAAAATCACCTGCGTTTTTGTAAGCGTCGATGCTGTATTCCGTGTTCAGCTTTTTCATAATCTCATGGCAGATTGACTGGTGAGCCGCCAAAAAGACTTCTTCGTCCTCGCACAAAGCTACGTTGTACATAATGCCCTCGTTATATAGAGACCGGAAACCCTGCCATTAGGTGGTAAATGGTCATAATTTAAATATAATCGAAAAACGGAAATAAGCCATGAGCCATGACATACTACGTAGATAATAACAGTCCTATGCACTCGGTGAAGAAGTACATTGATGATTGGTGCGCGGCCGGCTATTGGTGTCAATGAACTTCCCCGCAACATCTGTGTGGAGATAGAGTTTATTTTTTAGGTTTAATTTGTCGTCCTTTCCGCCGAAGATAAAAGGGGAGAGATGTGATGATAGAAAAATATTTGGTTTATCTTAGCTCCACTTTTGAGGATTTAAAAGCTGAAAGGCAGGAATTGGAGCGCATTATTTGGGAGATGGGATCAATACCCGTTACGATGGATGCTTTTAATATCAGCAATGAAGCTGAACGCAAAATCATCCTGAAGACAATAGAAGACTGTGATTATTTCCTTAATCTCACCGCCCACAAATACGGGACACTTGTCGGTAAAATAGGCTTATTGGAACTGGAATACTCCCGCGCCGTCAAAGCCGGTGTTCCTGTAATTTCGCTTATAATAGACGAAAACGCGCGCTGGAAAGATTCCAAACGCGAGCCCAAGCCTGAGATGAAAAAAGCCCTTAGTGCGTTTAAGGAAAAACTGCAAACCCACCCGTGCGATTTCTGGAACAACATAAGCGACCTAAAGTACAAAGCGATAACACTTTTAAGCCGNGAAATGAACCTAACCCCGCGCCGGGGCTTTGTTCCGTCCAACATGGCAATACAGCCGTATGTGGCAAATGAGCTGTGCCGCATCTTGCAGGAAAACGAATCCCTACGCCGTTATGCAAAGCTTGAAGGAACTGACATCGCCAAAAAGGTAAAAGACAACATCAGGCGGGTTTTGAAAGTGCTTGCGACAAACCGCAGAGCGCTTAGTTTTTATTACATTGACGGTAAAAACTGGGAAAACACCCAGAAGTTTCGTTACTTGCGCCTTTTCAGGCTTTTAACCCCTGAACTTTCCATTCCGCGAACCGGAGCCGAAATCTCCCACTTTTTGGGCAACATCCTAAACCCGGACTTAACGAGAACAAAGATTGTACGCAAAGAATATCCAACGCCATCGAACACCATAAAGAAAATTATGGCTGATTTTACGCTTTTAAAACTCGTCAAATGCTCAGGCTCCGGAGAAAACGAGGCATGGGGAATGACAGAGTTCGGGCAGGAAGTTTTCGCCGCCTACCGCTTGCGCCAGATGGAGCGGCCGCTAAAAGCTAAAGGGCGCGTTTAGCGTTGGCCGCCGCATTCGTACCTGAGTTTTTGTTGACACGCTGTAATGCAGAAGTAGCGGCTACATTGCCTTTACTTAGAATATTTTCCTTACATGAAATCCTGGCCAGGAAAGAGTAAGCAGTTCTTTATCGGCTGTCAGGAGTACGGCATTTTGAACGATGGCTGTTGCCGCAACAATACAATCAGGGATCTTGAGTTTGGCGTTACGGCGAAGCGCAATGGTTTCTTTTTTGATGGCGCTTGTGAGTTCTATAACGGGAAGTCTGTCAGAAAGAAAAATACGAAGATTTTCCTCTTCATTGGGTGGTATTGACGGTTTGGAAAATAATTCGATTTCGGATATGACGCTGATAAACATATCAGAATTATTCAGTTCATTCTCCAAATCGGAAGAGATTATACTGCCTTTGGTAACAAGAAAAATAACCGCGTTTGTGTCCAGCACAAAACTGTTTTCAGTCACCCCATTCGTCCCTGAGTTTTCGTTGGTACGCCACACCGTCACCGTATGCTTCCTGGGAAAGAATACCAAAATAATATGAAATTGGCTTGCGATCAGAGATAGCGGCAGGGGCAGGGGTGAACGTAAGAATTGCCCTCCCCGCAGGTACTTCACGGGGAACATCAATGGTTAAACGATGGTTATCAGGAATTTCTACAGTTTGTGTAATGCCCATGAAAATAATATAGCTTAAAATAGGGCGTTTTTCAACACTTTTCCGTGCGCCAGACACGTCAAACGCATGAATATTTTGTATTAAGGTTTTTGCTGTTTTGGGGGTTTTCAGCATGAAAAAATGGTCGGTGAAACAGTACTTTTAACAGGCTTTTTTGTAAAACAGGGATTTATCGGATGATTTGGGTACTTCTGCAACTCTCTTAAAGGCTTGATAACGTTATTTTGAGGGAATTTCCTGAAGTAGAT
>WQRS01000030.1 GCA_009786615.1 Treponema sp.
ATGGTAAGACCGACATCCTGCGCGAAGGCGGCGCCCCCGGCTAACGCTATAGCAAGAAAAAGAACGAGAATTTTTTTCACAAAATTCCTCCTACAAAGTATTTTAAGATATTTTAACACGGATAAGGAAAACGTCAAGCTTTTTTTGGACATTTTTTTTGATTTTTGTCATGTATTTATGTCCCAAATATCATCGGGATGTCAGTGCCGCAGCGCGGGTCGGCGGCTGTCATCGTGCGAATAAGCACTATATTCTGACCGTCCCGTTCCGCTATACTGACCGGATGAGCGCCCCGGACGAAACCAGCCGCAATCTCCCCTTTTCAGGCAAAACAGCCCTTGTTGTCGGCGGNACCGGCGGCANCGGCAGGGNGGTGGCCGTGGGTTTGGCGCGGCGGGGCGCGGACGTGACTGTCCACGGCGGTTCGTCCGAGCAGCGGCTTATTGACGCTGTGGCGGAAGTCAGGGCGGCATCGGGGAAGGGGAGCGGTTTTCTCCTTCCGGTGAAAAGCCCATCGGCGGCGGCGGAGATTATGGTGAAAATTCCCGCGCCGGATATTCTTGTGTGCGCGTGGGGGCCATTTGAACAAGGGGATTTGCAGGTGCATGACCTTGAACTCTGGCAGAGAATGACGGAAAGCAACCTCGTTTTCCCCGCCGCGCTTGTTTCGCTTTCGCTTCCGCACATGATAGCGCGAAAGTGGGGCAGAATTCTCCTTTTTGGCGGCACAAACACCGACACAATACGCGGTTTTCGTACCACCGCGGCGTATTCGGCGGCGAAAACAGCGCTTGGAGTGCTTGCAAAGTCAGCGGCGAAAACCTCAAGCGGATCAGGGGTAACCTGCAATGTACTGTGTCCGGGGCTTACGGACACCGAATATTCAAGTACTGACCTGCTCCGCTATAACCGCGAAAAAAGCCCCGGCGGTAAACCTTTGGAGCCTCGGCAAATCGCCGCGGTTGCCCTTGCCCTGCTTGAAAACTCAAGTCTTAACGGGGCAATAGTTGCCGCGGATCAAGGCATCGTTTTGTGACGTATGGACATTTTTTTTTTTTGGTGCTAATATAAGAATGTGGTGTTTTGGCATTATTACAGACTTGAAATATACACCCAATTATGTTATAGAACTCAGGTACCCAATGTGCAATAACGCAGAGTATTGGCGAAGGATGCGTCGTGATGAACAATGACATCGTGAATGGATTTGATGAAGAAAAAGATGAAAGCCTCAAGATCAAGCTTCAAAAGATTGATGAGGTCGAAGGATGCCTCGTCCTGTATCTGACCGGGTATATTGATACATACAACTCGCATTACTTCCAGAAGAGAGTTCAGAAAGCAATTGAGGCCGGGTTCATCCGTCTTGTGTTCCACTGCGGCGGGCTTAATTATGTTTCATCCACCGGTATCGGTTCGTTTACGGCATTTTTGAAGGCGGCAAAACCGCGCGGCGGGGATTTGGTTCTTTTGGAAATTCAGCCGAAAGTGTACGAGGTTTTTCAGCTTCTCGGGTTTTCCCAGTTTTTCAACATCAAAGACAGCGTTGACGACTCTATTAACCACTTCAAAAACAGCACGGTAGTTGAAACAGTATCGCTGTTTCCCAAAATTTTTGCCTGCCCGATTTGCTCCAAAAAACTCAAAGCTCTAAAAGCCGGCAGGTTTCGCTGCTCGGAATGTAAAACGATTCTGGCAATCGACAGTTCCAGCCAGGTTTTCCTTGGGTAGTTTTGCTGATTCAAGGAGAAAAGGGAGAATATGACGGAAAACAAAGTTGAACAGTATTTAATCGATTTAAAGTATAATTACCAAGAGGTAAAGCCGAATTTTTGGCTTCTTGACGATGCCGAGCGTAATTTGCAAGGCGTGGCGGTGATGTACGATGATCCTCTGGTGATTATCGAAGTGCAGGTAATGGACGCTCCACGTGAAAAGCGTGAGGAGTTTTTCACCAAACTGCTTGAACTTAACGCCGGCGACATGATTCACGGCGCTTACGGCTTGGACGGCGGGAAAGTTATCATTATCAACACGTTGGAATACGATACGATGGACTATTCGGAGTTCAGGGCGGCTTTGGACGCTATCAGTCTCGCTTTAACTCAGCATTACCCGATACTTTCGGTTTATAGGGAAAAATAGTATGAGTATTTTTTCAAGGCTTAAAACCCTTATTTCTTCAAACGTTAACGACCTTATCAGCAAGGCTGAAAAGCCTGAAAAAATGCTGAACCAGCTCATCATCGACATGCAACAGCAATTGCTCGAATCAAAGCGCGCTGTGGCGCTTGCCATTGCGGATGAGAAAAAGCTTGAGCGGGAAGTGTCAAATCAGGAAGCGCAGGCACAGGATTGGGAGAAAAAAGCGATGCTCGCTGTCCGCTCCGAAAAAGACGACCTTGCGCGCGAAGCGCTTTTGCGCAAGCAGGAGTTTGACAGCGCCGCCGGTGAGTACCGCAAACAGTGGGAAGCCCAGCGCGAATCGGTTGATAAACTCAAAGATTCACTGCGGGAACTTCAAAACAAAATCGAAGAGGCGCAGCGGAAGAAAAACCTGCTTATCGCGCGGGCAAAACGCGCCGAAGCNCAGCAGAAGATACAGAATACCATTTCAAGCGTTTCAGGAAACCGCAGCGCCTTTGATGCCTTTGATCGCATGGCGCAAAAAGTTGATCAAATGGAAGCACACGCGGATGCGGCGAAGGAACTTGAAGATTTGAGCAACAATACAAGTCTTGAAAAGCGCTTTGCCGAACTTGAAAAGTCCGATTCTTCTGCGGATTTGCTTCTGGAGGATCTCAAGCGAAAGATGACCGCGCTGCCTGATAACTCAGGCAAACAGTAGGAATCACACACCCGGAAAAGTGAGGTGGAAAATATCGCCGGAAATACGCTGCTTGATGATCTGTATGTGAGCTTTGTCGATGCCGAAGAAAAGATTGACAACGCCCGCTTTGACTCACTTATAGCGGCTGACAATATTCAGCATACGACAAAGTACCTGCAAACGCTGTCAAAAACGCTTGACAACAGTTTTAAGGGTTATTTTGTCGTTGCCTCAAAAACGCCGAAAACTGCCGAAGCCGATGCGGTTGAAGCGGATGCCGAAATTGTCGCGTGGACGTATATTTTTGTGGACAGCCGCCTTGCTTTTCACGGGCTTCTCTCCGGTTTTGCCGAAAAGCTTTATAAAATCTTCCCGATTACGTTTAAGACCGTTTTTATATCATCTCCCGTTGCTGAATATAACATTGTGCATGTAAAAGACAAATACAAGATTCAGGAACATTGCATCATTGACAAAATGATGGATGAGGTGCTCAAGTTCGGCAAAAGGCAAAAGGCAAAACTCATCATCGCCAAAGATCACATTAACCGGTATACATCCGAATATTTTCACCAAAAGTTTATTCACGTGCATTTTATGCCGGGAACATTTATCGACCTTGAAAGCATTCACTCAAAAAACCATCATTATGAAGATGATTGCGGCACTGAATGTTCAGGTTTTGACGATTATCTGATGGGTCTGAAAAAAAAGTGGCGGGCAAACATCCGCAACAAAATAAACCGCCGCAAAGACGATCTGAAAGTCGAAGTTATTGATGCCGCAAACCTGACCGATGCCGAATGCGCGCACTGCCACGAGCTATATTTCCACACTCGCGGCAAACAGCGCCTTAAACATGAGTGTCTTTCCACCGACTATTTTTGTCAGACAGGCAAGGAGTTCGGCGGCGCGTGCAAAATGCTTATCGCTAAAAAAGACGGCGAGATTATTGGGTTTGCCCAACTGCTTGAAAACGGCGATGATGTGATAAATGTGCGGATGGGAATGGATTACAAGTGCAACAAAGAATACAATCTGTATTACCATCTTTTGTACGAAAATATCATTTACTGCATCCGCAAAAAGAAAAAACGGCTTTACACTTCGCAAACTTCCTACCGCCCAAAGCTGGAAGTCGGCGCAAAATTGCTTCCATTNCATACGTATGTGTATTTTGAAAATCCCATTTTACAGAAAATCTTTGGCAAAGTTATCACCACAAACTGCCGTTGCTATTCAGAATTACTTTCAACAGACGATCCCGCCGAGGTTTTGGCAAAATATAAATTAAGCACTTATTGAGATTTTTTTAATTGTTAATTGTGGATAACTTGTTGAAAAAATTGGTTAATATTTGTAAAGTAATGCACTTGAGTAAGGTTTTATTCACAAACGCATTTTTTGACAATTTTTTGAAGTTTAACATTTTTGAGATTTTCTAAACTATTGCGTAAATGCTTATAATACAAAGAATAATGTTTTGCAATCTGTCACATTGTTGTCAGTTCCTGTGAACAACCTTGTAAACCTTGTGTATATTCCGCCAGTTATCCACAGTTTATGCTATATTGAATTGTGGATAAATTGTTGATAAATTCATTGTTGTCGGTCTTTGGGCGGTTTTCCTTGTCCGACGGGCTGTTGCGCAACTCGCCCTATAAAGTTATACTGTGCGAAATTATGTGCAAAATTATAAGTGTCATCCGGGAGGATATATGAGCAAACACATAGATATAACAGGCGAAAGCTTTGAAAAAGAAGTGCTTCAGTCTTCGGTTCCTGTTTTACTTGATTTTTGGGCACCCTGGTGCGGCCCATGCAGGATAATTGGGCCGGTTGTGGAGCAGTTGGCAGAGGAATATTCTGACCGTCTTAAAGTTGGGAAAATTTGCGTTGATGACGAAGCGGATCTTGCAACCCGCCACGGAGTTTCGTCAATTCCCACTTTGGTTGTTTACAAAGACGGCAAAATAGTGAACCAGAGCGCCGGAGCTCTGCCCAAACCAAGCATTGAAGCGCTTTTTAAGGACTTNATTTAACGTTCAAGGCTCAAAACTNAAAGTGACAAGCCGNTCGGCTGTTTTTCAGCTAAAATGTGTGCCGTCTTTGGCTGTTTTCACGCCCCGGAGTCGCGTTACCTGTGGCGACNATGTACCAGTTGCCCGCTCTGCGGTCGTGGGGGACGGTTTGGTCGCGGGAAATAGTCCTTGTGGGAGTTGTTCCAAACGAACTGATGGCATCACGGGCGTTTGCCACCCGGCCCGCTTCCGCATCACCTACGTCAGCCGGAAGCCATGCGCCCTTGCCTGACAAAAACTCAGCGGCGGCTATGGTGTTGTTACTGCCCCACGCTGCGGGAGTTTCGCTCAAAAGAACCGCATCGATAATCCGGTCGTCCTGATCGATAAGCCACAACGCGCTTGTCCTGTGAAGCAATTTGCGGCTTCCCGGCACCCAAAAGTCGCGCGCTGTATCAAGGGCTTCGTTGCCGCCGGAAAGTGAAAGGTCTGTCCCCGTTTCATCAACACTGTCTTCAGCAATGGTTCTAAGGTGCAATACGATGTATTCTCCGGCTTGCACTTCCGCCGGCGGGAACGTGTAAACGGCTTCTGTAAGGGAGTGTCCGGCAATAAAAAGCCGCATTGCACCGAGGTTTCCCGCCGTCAAAGCGAAAAATTCCACAAACTCAACTCTCGGTCTTTGAAACTCCGTTCGCATTTCATTAAAAACCAGCCGCGGCATCCTATCGTTTCGGGCGCGGAACGGAACAATCACATTAAGCGTATTTCTCCCTGAATCTTCGACAAGAATGTCCGCAATGATTCGCCTTCCCGGTTCCAGCGGCTGTGCAAGTGTCACAATTACCTCGTTTCCTTCCTTAATTGATTCAACTTCGACCTCCGGCGCGAAGTTGATGGACGTTACCCGAACTTCTTTTGAAAAACTGAAAGTTATTTCGGTTGGCGAAAGCGATTGATAGCTTAGGTAAACCGGCGCTTGAACAGTTAATGAAAGTATTTCTTGAATGGCGCTGTCGCTTGAGCATGAATTTATCTGCACCAGCACCAAAGACTGAACCAAAAGAGCGGTTAAAATGCCGCGTAATTTTGTAGAGTGACTCATTTGTTTCCCCCGTGTTTTATAAAACTGCGTCCGGATGAAAGTTGCTTTGAAATTAACTTTTTTTGTGTATTTTTCTTGTATTTTTAAGAGAGATTCGGGAAATACGCCCAAGCGCCTTTTTACCTGTTCGCCTTGCAAGGGCATTATTATAAATTTTCAAAACAAATTTTGGCAAGAAGCTTGACAAAATTTGCCGGAAGTACTAAACTACCATAGAAATTTATCACCAAATTTGTGGTGGCGGGGAGTTATTGTGGCTTCTGTACATGATTATAAACGTCTAGAGAACAGTTTCGTTCAAGAAGTGAAAGGTAAAACCATTGCTTTTGCCAAGGTTGCTGCGGGTTTTCTGCAAGCAGTCGGGCGCGCCGTAACAAGACGTTATACCGTCGTTTTTGTTCCCCACTCTGAAAAAAAAGTCTATAACTTTAACGTGTCCATACTGACAATTTGTTGCGCGTTTCTGGTCGTTACAGCGGTTACAGGCACCTTTATTTGGCATGGCGTATCGTACAGAAGCGCCCGAGTTCATTTAAGCGATACCGATGGTCGCCTGCGTGAGGCGCAGGCCAATCTCGATCAAATCCGTGACGAGGTAGGTCATCTGTTCAGGGAAGTCAGAAACTTTGAACCGGCGCTTGCGGGTACTCTTGCAACAATAGGGGCTGACCTTCCCGGTACAGGCAGGGCAACGGTGGCGGCACCCGGAGATTTGTCATCGTTTTTCGACATCAGGGAAACTCCCGTAGGAATGCTTCAGGAAGTGGACGATTTGCGCCGCCTTGCGGTTTTCCTTACCGATGCCGCAACGCCGATTCGTGAAATTGGCAGTGTTCTTGACGCGCAAGGCTCTCTGCTCACGGAAATCCCAAGTATTTGGCCGATTGCCGGCGGTGCCGGTCGCATCACCATGCCGTTTGGCAGAAACCAAAATCCTTTCACAGGTCAGTATTACATACACAGAGGGATTGACATAGCAACCGGTCGTCAGGGCGATGCCGTTGTTGCTACTGCCGATGGGCAAGTCATTTTTGTTGGCTTTGATCGCGATGGATTTGGTAACAACATCATCATCCGCCACCGTCACGGATTTTTCACCCGTTACGCCCACTTGCTTTCTTCCAGAGTGCGTGTCGGGCAGCGGGTTCAGCAAGGGGAAATAATCGGATACCTTGGGAATACAGGTCTTTCAACCGCTCCGCATCTTCATTACGAAGTGCATATCGGATCGGACGTGGTTGACCCATACACGTTCCTTAACATCCGCCCCAATTTTGCAAGAATTGCGCGCTAAAGGTGCAGGTTCCAAAGGGCATACATGGTCTCGTCCGATAAACGAAAAGATTTCTCTATTAACACAATTATTGGACCGGGTACGAATGTTTCCGGAAACATAGAGTCAGGCGGTTTTACCCGTGTTGACGGCAACGTTTCAGGCGATGTCAAGGCAAAAGGGCAAGTTGTTATCGGCGAGCGCGCCCGCATGAAAAGCAATATTGACGGGACATCGGTTACCGTTGGCGGTGTGGTTATTGGCAATGTGCTTGCAAGTGAGGATATTGTTGTTTTGGCAACCGGGCTTGTGATGGGAGATATTATAACGCAACGCATTAAGGCGGATGAAGGCTGTCTTATTCACGGGCGCGTGCGGGTTTGCAGGGACGAAGAAGCCTGGAGGCGGGCGGTTGCCGAATACCGCGATGTTGCAAGGATTCGGGAATCTTTAGGCTATTCAGGCGCTGATAGAAAAAACCTTTCAGAAAATAAAACTGCCGACTATGGACAAAATTGACCCCACCGCCGCTTCAATATTAAAATCAGCGTTCAGTTCGCCCGATAAATCATCGCTAAAAAAAACAACTTCCAAAGATGAAGTAAAAAGCAAATCCAAGTTTTCTGAAATTCTGGAAACTTTTGCGCCTAGTCTTGGCGCGCTGCCGGATATTGCGCCTTCTGAAGAAACACTTACCGCACTTATGGATGCAGTTCACAGTTGCGGCAGCGATTTGGTAGACCGCCCTTTCCACGACGAGATTTTAAAATACAAAAAGGCTGTAAGAAATTTTGTTCATTATGTGGTTGAAAATAGTTATGAAGTGTATAAAGATCAAGGAATAAAAAAAAAGGTGATTATCAGGGGCGAGGCAAAGTGGAAAGATGTCGTTTACCACCAAGTGCGTGTGATCGACCAAAAACTTGAAGAGCTGGCGGCGGCGATTTTATCGGGGCAGGCTGACCGGTTGCAGCGCGTTTCAAAAACAGACGAAATTACCGGCTTGCTGGTTGACTTAACCATATCAGGCGTGATAAAGGAAAGAGATGGCTGATACAGAAGATTATGAAGATATTGATCATGACGTATCTTCTTTAGAAGATAATCCTCAGGAACTTTTGGGCGAAAAATCCATTATTTCTGAAGATGTTTATGAGATGCTNACTCATAACACACCGATTTACCGCCTGCGTCTTGTATATTCGCGGGAAACTTTTCACGCGGCGTGGACAGGCGCGCAATTGGAGACAGGAATTTCTGTTGTTGTTCCAACGCGTTATGGCCGCGACTTGGCTGAGGTTTTGGGGCAAATACAGCGCAGAAGCGGTCAAGTGCCTGCAAACATGACGCGCATTGAGCGTATTGCCACTGAAGAGGATTTAACGAAAGCAAAAGCGAATGTCCTCTTGGAAAAAGAGGCTTTTGACATTTGCAGGGAAAAAATTTCGGCACGAAATATTGATATGAAACTGGTTTCTGTTCATTATCTTTTGGAAGACCCGAAAATACTTTTTTTCTTTACCGCGGAAAATCGCGTGGATTTTCGCGATTTGGTGAAAGACTTGGTCGCAATTTTCAAAAACAGGATTGAGCTGCGTCAAATCGGTGTCCGCGATGAAGCACGCGAAGTTGGCGGGCTTGGCGTATGCGGCAGGGGCTACTGCTGCCACTCTGTTTCTGACAAATTAAAACCGGTTTCAATAAAGATGGCGAAAGAGCAAAATCTTTCGCTTAACACCATGAAAATTTCGGGTCCTTGCGGGCGCCTCCTGTGCTGCCTTTCTTATGAACAGCAGTTTTACGGAGANCAGCGCCGTGTAACGCCCAATGAGGGAACAAGCATTCACTGGAACGATTCGCTGTGGAAAGTCACCGAAGTCAACATCGTTTTGGGTAAGCTAAAACTCACCGCAGAAGACGGGAGNACAATCCAATTGCCCGTTTCATCGCTCCAAAAAACCGATGGTCGCTGGAGTATNGTGCAAGCGCCTTAGCCGTTTAGCGCGGCGTTTTTGCCACGTCGCAAATTCTCCGCGCCATTTTTTCAAGCGGAACTTGCTCCATAACGTGACCGGACTCC
>WQRS01000031.1 GCA_009786615.1 Treponema sp.
GCGCCTTCGCCGCGCCGAAAACGAACTAGGATCAATACCGAATTTTGAAATAATCTTTGCCGAAAAAGCACAATTGCCATTTGTATACAAAAGGGGATCTTTCATTCTCGCGGTTAACCCCGGAGCGGCGGCAGTGTCGCTACCCTTGGATAAAATCCCAAAGGCGCATACCGCTAAAGTCTATGCCATCGGGGATTGCACCATCGAAAACGGCAACCTGCACATGAAAGATCAGAGTTTTGGGATTTGGCGCATTTAAAGCGGGCGGCGTAGGGGTGATTAAGGAAACACACTATTTCTTTCCTTGAAAAATAGCTGCCGCAATGTTATAGTTAATTCATGAGCGTTACACAAACCGTATTAATTCCGGATAATCGTAGGCTGATCATTGATGTGCCACGCGAAGTACCGACTGGGTCTGTCATACTCACCTTTACCCCAACCCCAACAAGCTCCGACCCGATCAATGCGGATGATGAATGCCCCATGTGCGCAAAACGCCGTGATACTGAAACTGGTGAAATGTGCTTTAATGCCGAAACCATTACAGCCTTTGATGAAGGGGATGCAATGCTCAGTGGTGGGCTGTCGGCAAAGCGGTTCAACTCCCTTGAAGAAATGCTCTCAGACTTGGATTCAGACGATTAGCAAGTGCTGATACCACTTTATACAGGTTCGTTCAAAAAAGACCGCAGGCTTATGATAAAACGCGGCAAGGACATAAACGAACTCACTGAGGTAATGAAACTGCTTATTAACGAACAGCCGCTTTTAGCAAAACACAGAAACCACTCGTTGCAAGGAAGTTATAATGGTAAATGGGAGTGCCATGTTGAACCGGATTGGCTCCTTGTTTACCGCATTGATAAAGGCACTCGGGAAATTGTTTTTTACCGCACCGGAACACATTCTGATTTGTTCTGACAGTACACGCGCTTGGTGCCTATCACCCCATCCTCTCCGCTTTCCCCGAACTAATCCCATACACAATCGTATCCGCTTTTAAATAGCGCTCGTACTCCCCTGAAAGGAACGTGTAAAAAGCCTGCTCGTACTCTGGCATTATCGAAAGGAACTTTTTTCGCTTTTCCCTGTCCAGTTCCAAAAGCACGTCATCTAAAAGCAGCACCGGCTTTTTCCCCGTTTTTTCCAAATAAACTTCTGCTTGGGCAAGGCGGAGCAGCAGCGCCAAAAGCCGCCGCTGTCCGGTGGATGCTTTTAGCGAAAAATCCTCACCGCCGCAGGTAAACGTATAGCGGTCGCGGTGAGGACCGGAAAGGGTAAGACCTGCGGCAATGTCAGCCTCGCGCCGCTGCAAAAGATGCTCGGTGATTGATTGAGTGTCGCCGTTTTTCCACGAAGGGGTATAGCTCACACCGATACCGTCTATGTCTGAAATCTCCCTGTACAGCGGTGGAAAACGAGTGAAAAATCCGCGGCAAGTTTTTGGCGTTTCAGGCTAAGTTCAAGCCCGTAATGCGCCATCTGCGGGTCTAAAACATCAAGCATGGCAGAAATCAGGGGTAAGGCGGGGGCGGGAAATGCCGTCTTTGCGAAACAGGGAATTGCGGGTTTTAAGCAGGCGGCGGTATTTGTAAAGGTCATCAAGGTAAAGCGGATCCCACAAACTGCGGGCCTGGTCAAAAAACCAGCGGCAGCGTTCTGGAGTGCCGCAAACAAACTCCATGTCCTCGTGGCAAAAAACCACTGCCGGAGTGACAGAAAGCAACTCTTTTCGGTCTTGAACCTGCTTTCCATCCAAAGTTATGCTTTTTTTGCCGTCCTTAAAAGCTACAACAACCTTGTTATAAAGCGAATTTTCAAAACCAACAGCAACCGAACAGTCATTTTCACCTGATTTGACCAAATCTCTGTCTTTTGCCCCCCGAAAAGAAGAAGCATACGAGCAAAAATAAAGGGCTTCCAGAAAATTCGTTTTGCCTTGACCATTTTCGCCCACAAAAAAGATGTCTTTTCCCCGCACATCTATCTCTTTATCAGCAAGATTGCGAAACGAAANGGTTCTTAGAAAGGCAAAACTCACGGAAAAATGCTATTCCTGCTGCATCGGCATAACGATGTGGAAAAAATCCTGCTCAGGAACGGGCATAATGGTGATCGTTTTGTTAGGGTCGGTAAACAAAATGTTTATTTCATCTGCCGTCATAACCTTAAAAGGCTCTTCAAGGTAGCGATAATTAAGCGCAATNGTTTGCTCTTCACCCTCATACGTACAGGAAATTTCCTCGCGAGCGTTGCCAATGTCGTTTTCCTCGCAGTAAACGGAAATCATCCCCGATGAAAGCCCAAGGTAAACACGATGCGATTTTTCTTCCACCAAAAGCGACACACGCCTCAACGCATCAAGCATTTCCACGCGGTTCACCTTGAACTTGTTCAACTGACTTTCAGGTATTACACGGCGGTAATTGGGAAATTGACCTTCAATAAGCACCGAAGACAGTTTGTAAGAGCCAAATTGGATAAAAATGTTTTTGTCGCTGACGCAAACATCAACATTTCCCTCCTCGCCTGCTCTTTTAAGAACGAGATTGAGTATTTTAGAGGGAATTATAACGCCTGAAAAATCGGCCGGAGCGTTTTCGGCTGGTTTGTTGATAAAAGCGAGCCTTCGCCCGTCTGTGGCAACCATTATGAACTTGCCTTCCGATTTTTCAAAGAAAAGCCCGTTCATAAAATGGCGTGTTTCATCGTTTGAAACGGCAAAAATGGTTTCTTTTATCATGCTTTTCAAATCCCGAATGGGCATTTGAAAAAATTCTTTTCCTGCGGCGGAAAATTCAGGAAATTTATCGGAAGCGATACTTTTTAACTGAAACTTCGCCTTTTTAACCGCCGTTCCTATGTTAATTCGTGATTCCTTTTGCTCAAATTCCATTTCTCCGTCAGGAATTGAGTTCAAAATCCCCGCAAATTTATCGGCATAAACAGTGACACTACCCGGTTCAACAACTTCCACAGGAACTTTCGTCTCAAAATTCACCTTCATGTCAGTCGCGCGGATGGTGAGGCTTGAATCTGCGGCTTCCAAATAGATATTTGAAAGTATCGATATAACATTTTTCGAGGCTATAATCTCGTTCGCTATGGCAATTTCCTTTTGGAGCACACTTCTTTCGCACTTAAACTTCATAATTTCTCCTATTCCACAAGCTCTTATTATACTATATATATAAATTTAGTAGTAGTAACAATAAGGACGCTTTTTTGTGGAAAACTAATTTAATTCCTTAGCTAATATAAAAATATAAAAAAGCTAAGCTCTTTATAAAACACCTGCTTTAAAAGAGGTTCTTAACAGTTTCCACATTAGCATTATACCAATACTATAAAATTGTGTTTTTTTCAACCGCCGGAAAACCACTTATCAACCACTTATTAAAGTTTTCATTTCACATTATGTTCCTTGATCATCCTTTTAAGTTTTTCAAGTGCCGAATAAAGATTTGTGTCCGAACGGCTCATTTCCTCAATTTGTCTGCACGAATGAAGCACCGTTGTATGATCTCTGTTGCCGAACATCTCACCAATTTCTGTCAGCGAATATTCAGTGAGTTCGCGGCACAGGTACATGGATATTTGGCGCGGCTTTACGATGCTCGCACTTCGTTTTTTGCCTTTCAAATCGTTTGGCGAAAGGTTATATTCTTCTGCCACAACCTTTTGTATTATGTCTATGGACATATTTCCCTGTCTTGGGTCGGCAAAAACATCTTTAAGTTCCCTTTGGGCAATCTCAATTGTAACAGGCTTATTGACTAAATCCGCATACCCCATAAGCTTATTAAGTGCGCCTTCCATTTCCCTTACATTTGAGGAAATATTTTTGATGATCATTTCGATTATTTCGTCCGATATAACGATATTTTTGCGCATTTCAAGTTTTTTCATCTCCATTTTTTTCTTTAAGATGGCGATGAGTTCTTCGTAGTTCGGCAAATTGAGCTCAACGCTCAAACCTGACTGAAAACGCGATTGAAGGCGGGGAGCCATACCTTTTAGTTCAGTTATTGGACGGTCACAGGTGAAAACCATTTGTTTTTTCTTGTTGTAAAGCGCCTCAAATGTGTAAAAAAGCTCATCCTGCGTTCCCGCTCCACGCTCAATTGTGTGAATATCGTCAATGAGAAGGACATCCACATTGCGGTATTTTTTTGCAAACGCATCTTTGTTTTTTTGTCCCAAAGCGACCGTTTCAATAAATTCGCGCATAAAACCTTCACCGGTGATGTAATGGATTTTCAGTTCGCTGTTGTTGTGGACAAAATGCCCCAATGCTTGCATAAGGTGAGTTTTTCCAAGACCTGTGCCGCCGTAAATGAGCAAAGGGTTGTAAATTTTTGATTTTCCCGGGTTTCTGGCAATAGCCGAAGCCGCATTAAAAGCGTAATTGTTCACTTCCCCGACAATGTAAGTTTCAAAAGTGAACTCTTCTTGAAGCTGCGGGTTGCTTTTCTTTTGCGCGGTTGTCTGTGGGGCATCTGAAGCACTTTGCACGGCGGAATTTTTCCCGCTTAACGTTGCTTTTTGCTCTGTAAGCGGATGTGGTGAAGGCGGAGCGGATGTTTCAGGCTGTTTTTCGCCTTTTTGGGGAACTTCAAGCGTTATGTCAATTTTTTTCCCTGCAAGCTCACCAATTTTTGCCAATATGTGGGGCAAATACTTCTGCTTGAACATCTCCAAAAAGAAGTTGTTTGGGGCGGCGGCGAAGATTTCTGATTCCCCGGCTCGGACGAACGAAATTTTGCTAAACCAAATGGCATATTCATCGTCTCCAAGTTCATTTTTGAGCAGCATAAGGGTTTGCTCCCAAAGCGCCTTTCCATCCAAACTAGCCATTGACCAGCCCCCAAAGTTATTAACATATTATCCACAATTTATAACATAGTTTTTATAAAGAGCAAACCCCAAAATAACGCATACGCGCCACCGAGCACCTTAAAATCTGAATAGTTAAACAGAACAATTCCTTATAATACAAGGAATTGGTAGGCAATAAAAAACATCAGATTAAATGGTTTTAAAATTCTCCCCCATCATGTTTGTAGTGATGAAAAAATCCGAAAGCTTTTCCAATAATTGTCCACATTAAAAAACCGCAAAACGCTCAGGAAAACTCCGTTTGAAAAGCACTTGCATTCACCGGGAACCATCATTTTATAACGATTTTTCAACTTTGCGCAAGCTGTCTGCTGTAATTTATTTTGCAAACGGCTGAATTGTTAAAAATTTTTTCTAATACTATAAATTTTCTATTGACAATGATTATCAACACTGCTAAACTTTTTTGACAATATGCAACGGAATACGCCACAACGGAAAATCATCCTTGACGCCGTAATTAAGCTGAATACTCACCCAACGATAGAAGAAGTGTACGGTGAGATTCAGAGGGAGTATCCGTCCATAAGCAAAACAACCGTTTACCGTAATCTTAGACACCTTGCAGGTGAAGGGATGTTGCGCGAGGTTTCGCTTTTGGACGGTCTTGAGCGGTATGATGTGCGCACCGACAAGCACTACCATTTCAGGTGTAAGCAGTGTGACGGCGCGTTTGACATTGATTTGGAGCACATGGAAGGCATCAACGATGTGATTCAAAAGAGGTACGGTTTTCAGGTTGAAGGACATAATCTTTTGTTTACGGGTGTTTGCCAAAGCTGTGTTAGCGGCGGTGGCCAGGAAAAGAACTTGTAAGGGATGAGAACCGCATAGCGGTTAGAATTATATATTTGGGGGAATTTTATGAGCAAGCATAAGTTTTCTGATGTTCGTATACCGATTGAGGAGGACAATCCGTCAATCAAGCGTATAGAAGAACTCTGTATCAAGTGCGGAGCTTGCCGCCGTGTCTGTGAAAACGATATTGCGGTTGGCAGGATGTACGATATGAAAAGCACCGGAGATATCCCCATTTGTATACACTGTGGTCAGTGTGCCAATGTCTGTCCGGTACATTCCATTGTTGAGCAATATGAATATAGCGAGGTGAAAAAGGCCATTGCCGATCCGGATAAAATTGTCATTTTTAACACTTCCCCTTCGGTGCGCGTTGGTCTGGGTGAAGAGTTTGGTCTTGAGCCTGGCACTTTTGTCGAGGGCAAGATGGTTGCCGCGCTGCGAAAGCTCGGCGCAAATTATGTGCTTGACACTAACTTCAGCGCGGATTTAACGATAATGGAAGAAGCGTCTGAACTGGTTGAACGTGTTGTCAACAAAACAAAACCGTTGCCGCAGTTCACCAGCTGCTGTCCTGCGTGGGTGAAATTTACCGAAACTTTTTACCCGCAAATGATGAGGCACCTTTCCACCGCAAAAAGCCCGATTGGAATGCAGGGACCCACGGTTAAAACGTATTTTGCAAAGCAAGCCGGCATTGACCCAAAAAAAATCGTAAATGTCGCGCTTACACCCTGCACCGCGAAAAAGTTTGAAATTCGTCGAGATGAAAT
Source organism: Treponema sp. (assembly GCA_009786615.1). The sequence continues at coordinate 6,474 of WQRS01000031.1, forward strand.
GAATGACGCTTCGAAAGAACTTGCCATTGACGGAATGCGCGATATGGATCACGTAATCACGACAAGGGAACTTGCGAAGTGGCTGCGTGAAGAAGGTGTTGATTTTATGGCGCTTGCCGACGGCGAATATGACAAACTCATGGGATCGGCATCCGGAGCGGGTGTTATTTTCGGTAACACAGGCGGTGTAATGGAAGCCGCCGCCCGCACGGCGTATCACATTGTAACCGGACATAATCCGTCGGATGACTTTTTGAAACTTGAGCCGGTGCGCGGTATGGAAGGCGTGCGCAGCGCCATCGTTAACATTGCAGGGATTGCTGTTAATGTGGCAGTTGCCCACGGCATAGCAAACGCGAAAAAGCTGCTTAAAGCCCATGCGGCAGGCAGGAGTGAATTTGATTTTCTGGAAGTTATGGCTTGCCGAGGCGGATGCATAGGCGGCGGCGGCCAGCCAAAAACTCAAATTCCTGTCAGCGATGAAATCCGCAAAGCCCGCATCAAGGCGCTTTATTCAAAAGACAGCGAAATGACACTGCGCTGCAGCCACGATAACCCCGAAATAAAGGCTGTTTACAAAGACTTTTACGAAAAACCGCTCAGCCCGCGTGCCGAGCGCCTTTTGCACACGTCATATCATGACCGCAGCGCTGATTTAGGACCTCAGGGTGTTGTAGAAGCACCCTAAAAATATTTTAAGGATTAAGGAGACAAAAATGCCTAGTTTAAAAGGGACAAAAACGGAAAAGAATCTGCAGGATGCTTTTGCCGGCGAAAGCCAGGCAAGGAACAAGTACACGTACTTTGCAGGAAAAGCGCGGCAAGAGGGCTACGAGCAAATTGCAGCCATCTTTGAAGAAACTGCCGGTAACGAGAAGGAACACGCAAAGCTTTGGTTTAAGCTGCTCCACGGAGGTGACATTGAATCAACGCCTGAAAACCTGAAAGCCGCCGCTGCCGGTGAACACTATGAGTGGACTGATATGTACAAGCGCATGGCCGCCGAAGCCCGCGAAGAAGGTTTTAACGACATTGCGGTGCTTTTTGATTCTGTAGGCAAGATTGAAAAAGAGCACGAGGAGCGCTACTTGAAACTGCTTGATAACGTAAACACCAGCCAAGTTTTTGCCAAGAAGCAGAAGTCTGTGTGGATCTGTCGCAATTGCGGACATATCGTGGACAGCGAAAACGCCCCGGCAAAATGCGCCACCTGCGACCATCCGCAGGCGTACTTTGAGCTTCGCGTTATTAACTACTAAAAAACGCAGATACAAAAAAGCCTGTTTCAAAGACCGTTTTTGGCGGTTGATGAAACAGGCTTTTTTTATCGGCTTGGCGGGTTTCTTGGCTTTGGAAGAAACGGCACAATGCGTTCAACAAACGATGGCAACGCCATAGATTGCAGATAAACTTTGCCGGGACCAACAAGAGTTGTAAGGAAAAGCCCTTCGCCGCCAAAAAGGATGTTTTTAAAGCCTTTTATCATCTGTGCAGAAAAACTAACGCTTGATTCGTAGGCTGCCACATTTCCGGTGTTCACGATGATTTTTTCCCCTGCAGAAAGGGCAAGCTCTTTAACACTACCATCAATTTCCAAAAAAGCCATTCCGTTGCCGCTTAGTTCCTGCATAATAAAACCTTCACCGCCAAACAATCCGGCCTTAAGACCATTTGGAACCACCGTTTTTAGGGCAACTTCAGGCTGNGCACAAAGAAAGGAATTCCTCTGACAGATAAAGCTTCCGGCTCTTAAATCAAGNGCAACGATATGTCCGGGAAACGAGGNTGCCAAGGCGATGAATTGACTGTCGGAGTTTGCGGTGTAAGTTGCCATAAAAAGCGATTCACCTGAAAGCATTCGCCCAAGCCCTTTTAACAAACCGCCTTTCATGTTTGTTTCCATGTTGATTTCCGAACTCATCCAGGTCATGCCGCCTGACTGAGTGTATATACTTTCGCCGCGATTAAGGTTAATCGTTACAACCGGCAAAGTATCACCANAAATTTCGTACTTCATTTTTCCTCCTGTTTCATAAAAAAAGCGGCTATTCTTNGTCNAAACAGCCGCAAAATTAATTTAGCTTTTGAAAAATATAAACTTTAAACTGAATTACCGCTAGCGTCTTCGGGAAAGAAGGATCAGGCGTAATAGGCTCATGAGCGCGGTAAGGGCGGATGCAACATAGGTCAGCGCGGCGGCGTTCAGCACCTTTTTTGCCCCTTCAAGTTCCGCCGGGGTAAGAACGTTGTTGCGTTTAAGCATTGCCAAAGCGCGTGTGGAAGCGTTGAATTCCACGGGAAGCGTGATAAGGTAAAAAAGGACAGCCCCGCCAAAAAGGACAATACCAATATTGATGAGCAAAGGATGCCCGAAAAAGAAACCCGCTATAGCCACCCACGGGCCTATTGATGAACCGATGTTGGCAACNGGCACGAGCGTGCTTCGCAGTACCAGCGGCGCATAACCTCTGGCATGNTGGATAGCGTGACCCGCCTCNTGGGCGGCAACACCCACCGCGGCGATGGACGGCTGGGCAAACACCGGCTCCGAAAGGCGCAAAGTTTTTGTGCGCGGATCGTAGTGATCCGAAAGTGAGCCGCGAACAGCCTCGACAGTCACATCGTTAACGGAATTCGCTTTCAGCAAAAGGAGCGCCGCATCGCGCCCGGAAATGTTTTTAGAGCCGCGCACTTGGGAATACTTTGCGAAAGCAGACTTCACCATGACCTGCGCGATCATGGAGAGAATTAATGTTGGAACCACCAAAATTAGAAAATATTGATCAAAAAACATACGTCCAATATGAAAGGATATTTGAG
>WQRS01000032.1 GCA_009786615.1 Treponema sp.
CGCATACCAATACAGCCTTTTACGCTTGTGGGGGCGACCACGAAGGCGGGAAATGTTTCCAGTCCTCTTATAAGCCGTTTTGGGATCACCTGCCGTTTTTCGTTTTATGCCGAGGAGGATATGCAGGCAATTGTGCGCCGTTCGGCGGGAATACTTGACGTGACAATTGACGGTGATGCGGCGGCTCTTCTGGCAAGTTCGGCGCGCGGAACTCCGCGGGTGGTAAACCGCCTTTTGCGCCGTGTAAGGGATTTCGCCCAGGTGAGCCCCGGCAAAACACCGCCTGATAAAAACGCGCCCAATGCTTGCGCCAAAGGTTCGACCAAAGCGCATATTACCAGGGAAATTGTGCAGATGAGTTTACAGCGTCTTGAGATTGATTCTCTGGGGCTTGAAAAATATGACAGGGAAATACTGAAAATGATAATCGAACGCTACAGCGGAGGACCTGTGGGCGCGGAAACGCTGGCAATTTCAATTGGTGAGTCGGTGGACACTCTTGAAGATTACTACGAGCCGTATCTCATTCAGGCGGGTTTGCTTCAGCGCACGCCAAGGGGCAGAATGGCTACTTCTTTGGCTTACGAGGTTTTGCGCCTCCCAAAACGCCATGAACCTGATGCCACGCTGTTTGATTCAGAAGACAAATAACGCTACGGAGGACTTTTTTGCGAACAGACGATTTTAATTTTCATTTGCCACAGGAACTTATTGCCCAACACCCAACAGCCGAACGCGGTCAAAGCCGCCTTATGCTTATAGACAGAAAAAACCAAAACCAGAAACACCTCATGATGCACGACCTGCCTTCGATCGTGGAGCCTGGAACGCTCATGGTTTTTAACAACTCGCGTGTGCGGCGCGCGCGCATTTTGGGCGTTTCAAAAGAAGGCGGTGCAAAGGTTGAGTTCCTGCTCTTAAAGCGCCTTGATGAGCTTCGCTGGCAGGCATTGGCGCAAAAAAGCAAACGGCGCAAGAGCGGCAGCGCTTATTCATTTGGCGATGCATCGTGCGTTGTTGAGCAGGCAAGTGAAGACGGGGACGGCACTTTGATCATCCGTTTTGAGCGCGCAATTGACGATGCCTGGCTTGACGTTCACGGTCATGTTCCGCTGCCGCCGTATATCAAGCGGGATGGTGAAGACAATGCGTTATCCGAACAAGACCGGGAAAGATACCAGACCGTGTACGCTAAAGAGCACGGCTCGGCAGCCGCCCCAACCGCGGGGCTTCACTTCACTGAAGAACTTCTTTCACAGCTTGAAAAATCAGGTGTTGAAACTGCCTTTATCACTTTGCACGTTGGCATTGGGACATTTTTGCCTGTGCGCAGTGAAAAGGTGGAAGATCACCGTATGCATGAGGAGAGCTACAGCATAAACGATGAAACTGCGCGCCGCATCGAACAGGCAAAAGCGCAGGGGCGAAAAATTCTTGCGGTGGGCACAACAAGCGTGCGCGCGCTGGAGGCGGCTTGGGATGCATCATCGGGGAGTTTGCGCAAAGGGGATGGAAATACGTCAATTTTTATTTACCCCGGTTACCAGTTCAAAGCTGTGGATATCATGTTTACCAATTTCCACACGCCGGGTTCCACGCTTATCATGATGATAGCCGCCTTTGCCGGGAAGGACTTTATCCTTAAAAGTTACGAAGAGGCGGTGAAGGAAAAATACCGTTTTTTCAGTTATGGAGATGCATGTTTGATAGTGTAATTTTTCAAGCGTTTGAACATACCCACTTGATGCTTGAGAGAAAAAAAACTATTCTAAAAGAATAGTCTGTTAGCTTGCCAGGTGTGTAATTCCTGGATATCTTAATGTATTGGAAGTGTTATATGAAAAAGCACATTTTTCAGTATGGGGAAAAACCCATTCGGTCTCGTTCAGTCTTGGTTTTAGTTTTGACAGTTTTTTTGGTTTCTGCGATTTTTTCCTCATGCGCAAGGAGAGAAAGCCCTATTCCCGGTGCGCTGGATTCCGACTCAAGTTACGCCTTTGGGATGTTTACTGCAAGCCAAATGGGATTTTCAGGTATCAGTTTTGATTATCACGCCTTTATGGAAGGGTTTAGGAATTTCAACGAAGGAAGAGACACCAGGCTTACCCAAGACCAGGCGATGGAATTGATTAATGTAGCAATAGTGATGTTGCAGGAAGAGATGATGCGGCAGCAGGAAGAAATGATGCTGCAAATGGCTGAGGAAGCTGAGGCGAACCTTGAAGCAGGGCAGGAGTATTTGGCAATGAACGCACAGCGCCCGGGAGTTAATACGACTGCGAGCGGACTTCAGTATGAAGTTTTGGTTCAGGGAACAGGTGCTGTTCCTGGGCCCCAGGATGTCGTGCGCGTACATTATGAAGGAACATTTCTTGACGGAACTGTTTTTGACAGCTCCATTGCGCGCGGGGAACCCACCGAATTTCCTGTGGGCATGGTAATTCAAGGCTGGGTTGAAGGGTTACAGCTTATGAACGTGGGAAGCACTTTCCGCTTTGTCATTCCGTCTGATCTTGCTTATGGTCCGCATGGTGCCGGCGCGCTTATCCCGCCAAACGCAACGCTTATTTTTAGGGTCGAGCTTATCGACATTTTATAAATCGATTTTGGGAGGGAAGAATGAAAAAGTTTTTGTGCTGCGTCCTTATTTTTATCGGCGCGGCGGCGTACGTAAAAGCCGCAGGCATTGCCGATGAGGCAATGCGGGGGAATGAGCGCGCGGATGCGAGCTATGCATTCGGCATGGCAATCGCAACGGACATTTTTTTGGACTCAGGGATGCAGTTTAATTACGATGCCTTTATCCGCGGTTTCCGCAATGTCATGGAAGGAAACCCAAGCCGCTTTACGCTGGAAGAGGCATTTGCGCTCATTCAGGGAGCCTACATCACGGCACATGAGCAAATGCTTGAGCGTAACCTTGCCGAGGGGGAGGAATTCCTCGCCGAAAATGCCTTGCAGGACGGCGTTGTAATTACTCCCAGCGGGCTTCAGTACAAAGTTATCATTGAAGGGACAGGTGACATTCCTGACATAAGCGACACGGTGCTGGTGCATTATAGGGGAATGACAATTACAGGTGTTGTCTTTGATACAACCTTTGACNACGGCCCTGTGGAAGTGCCTTTGGACATGGTAATTTCCGGCTGGTCTGAGGGCATCCGTATGATGAGAGAGGGNGGNACNTCAATGCTTTTTATTCCGCCGCACCTTGCCTACGGGGAAGATGGAGCGGCAGGAATGATCCCGCCAAACACCACCCTTATATTTGAAGTGCAACTTATCGGCATCGTCCGCGCTGAAGAACAGTAATAGAGCTTTGAGTTTTTGCCGCGCAAAGGCTATCTGAGAAGCAGAACTTCCCGGATAGCCCTGTTTACTTTACGTAAGTTATTTTGATGAAAGGTATTTTTCCACGGTTTGCATTAAGGTGTTCTCGCTTACTTTAACGATTTCCTTTTCCCGCTCATAACTTTCAGAAGAGTCCGATGCGTGCGCGGTGTTTACCATTACGTTGCTGCCAAATTCCCGCCTCACTGTCCCGCCTGGCGCCTTTAACGGGTCGGTAGGACCAAGCACATCCCGTATTTTCTTTACGGCATCTTCACCTTCATAAACGATGATCATGCACTTAATGTTTCCGGGTTTGGTGTCATCGCCTTCCGTTTGCGTATCCGGCCGCATTCCTGACATAAACTCCACAATACGGTAAAACTGATCTTCGGCGCACCGCTGTCCAATTTCTTTGCTTATCGCTGTCCAGACATCACTTGTTGCCGAAAGGTCAAACTCATGTTCCAAAAGCTCTTTGGCTTTCTGCCCGTACATTGGGGCAAGTTTATCTTTAAGAAAACCTTCGACAGGACCGTAAAATTCCAATGCCTGTTTTAACGAGAAATAAAATACTTTGATACCGATGATTTTAAGCCCTGTGCGTGAGAACATATCGATAATGGTTCCGGGTCTTGATGAAGCGAAGTTCCAGTTATCAGGCTTAAGTATCACAAGTGTCCGCTGCACCTTTGAGGTGTTTTGATACGGCATATTATTTATGATGTTTTCATCGTTTTTAAAATACTTGGCAAAAAGCGCCAGGTTTTCATCGGCAAGCATTTGGATTCTCGGGGTTAAAATCGCAGGTTCAAAATAAATTACTTTGTCCGGGCTTTCATCATCCAAAATGAGGTCGGCGTATGTGTCCCTGATTGTTTCACCGCTGAAGGATTCCATATCGGCAATTTGCTCTTTCGGGAAAATTGAACCGCAGACATCGGAAAGCTTGCGGCAGGGGTTTTCTCCACGGAAAATGAGAAGCAAAAACCTGTGCCGCTGTCCGCCTGAAGGCGTTAAGTTCCGCTCAACATAATTTGCCAGAAGTTCCCCGGCAGTATTAAGGTTGCGCTCCTCTTGATTTCGCAAAGATGCCGCGTATTCGGAGGCGAAATTCTCGTCAGGGGCAATCATCTGGGCTCCAACCAAGTCCAAATCCGTCTGGGAAAGCAAGCGGGCAACAACCCCTCCCGTCCTGCTTTTTGCTATAGTGTAGGGGGTCACCATTACGTAGGATAATGTTTGTTCCATAGGTACGGGAGTATAGAGAATTTATTCAATTTTGTCTACTGACGTGTTCATTGTGCGCTTTTATAAAACAAAGTTAGAAAAAGGCTTAAAAAATTCTTTAAAAAACGAATTCCAGACGCTTTCACAAAGCGCCCCTTCAATGTACAATGACTTGTTCGACAACTCGGTTAGTTGTCTCCCAAGTCCTACAATTTTCAGGGCAAATGCCCCAAAAATTGCTTTTTTGTTTGGAAGTTGTTCTGAAACTGAAGTTTCCGAACAACCCCACATGGGAAAAAATCTTGATATGGAGAAGGTATGTTAAAGACCATGCGGAACATCGGCATTATGGCGCACATAGATGCCGGTAAGACTACTACAACTGAACGAATTCTTTACTACACAGGTAAAAGCCACCGCATTGGCGAAGTGGATGATGGAGAGGCGATTATGGACTGGATGCCGCAGGAACAGGAACGCGGCATCACTATTCAGAGCGCGGCGACAACGACATACTGGCGGAGAACCAAAGACGGCGTTCAAGGTTCAGGCGTACAGTTTCAAATAAATATCATCGATACGCCGGGTCACGTTGACTTCACTGCCGAGGTAGAGCGATCCCTGCGCGTACTTGACGGGGCGGTGGCTATTTTTGACGCTGTAAGCGGTGTTGAGCCGCAGACTGAAACCGTATGGAGGCAGGCTGAGCGCTACAAAGTTCCCTGCATCGGATACGTGAACAAAATGGACAGGCTAGGAGCTGATTTTTTCCGTGTGCTTGAAGATATACGGGCAAAGCTAAATGTAAAACCGGTGGCGTTTCAGATTCCCATTGGAATGGAAACTGCTTTTGAAGGGGTGATTGACCTTGTACAGATGAAGGAAATCCGCTGGAGTGAAAACGGCGGGGAAACGCTTATAATTTCTGAAATTGCGACTGAACGGAAAGAAAACGCCCTTATCTGGCGGGAAAAGTTAATCGATTCGCTTTCGGCGGTTTCTGACCCGATAACTGAAAAATTCCTTGGCGGTGAAGAAGTGCCCGCTGAGCTGATTCTGGAAGAAGCGCGCAAGGCTGTTATCAGCCGCCTTTTGTTTCCGGTTTTTTCAGGTGCGTCCCGCCGTAACATGGGCGTACAGCCGCTCATTGACGCTGTTGTTGATTTCCTTCCCGCCCCCGACGAAGTTGAAAACGCGGCCGGTTTTCATCTGAACAAAGAGGAAAAAATTGCCGTTCCCTGCGATTCCAATGCGCAGCCGCTTGGGCTTGTGTTTAAGATTCAAAACGACAGGGAAGCCGGAAGCCTCTGTTATGTGCGCATGTATTCTGGGCTTTTGAAGGCAGGATCGGCTGTTTACAACATCGGAAAGAAAAAGCGCGAGCGGGCGAACCGGATTTTGCGGATGCACTCCAACAAGTCAGAGCCGCTTGATACTTTGTCCGCAGGTGACATCGGCGTAATAATTGGCATGAAACTTGCGCAGACGGGTGACACCATAGGGAATGAGTCATGGCCGGTTGTTCTTGAAGAAATGCAGTTTCCTGAACCTGTAATTTCAGTGGCGATGGAGCCAAAAAATCTTTCTGAACGAGATAAGTTAAAAGAAGTTTTGGCGATAGTTTCCAAAGAAGACCCGACATTTATCGCGCGGGAAAACGAGGAAACAGGGCAGTTAATAATTTCAGGAATGGGGGAACTTCACCTTGACGTGCTTGTAACGCGCATCGTCAAGGAATATAATGTGGGGGCGAAGGTCGGAAACCCGCAAGTAACGTACAGGGAATCGATAAGCGTTGGCGGGGAAAGAACAGAAACGTTTTCCCGCGTGATCGCTGGCAAAGAAAACGCGGCTTCCTTGACCTTATGCGTGCAGCCGCTTCCCCGCGGCACAGGAAACAAGTTTGAGTGGGCGGTAAAGAACCCAGCCGTTCCCAATGAAATACGCGATGCCGTTGAGCGCGGCATAACTTCCGCCTTTAGTTCAGGCATTGTTATGGGTTATCCTTGCATCGACATTGGCGTTACGGTCACCGCCGCAGGGTACTCAGAACTCACCGCCACCGAGTTTGCCTTTGAAGCCTGCGCCAACATGGGCTTTGACGAAGCTTGCCGCGGGGCTTCTCCCATCCTGCTTGAACCTATCATGGCGGTGGATTTGGCGTGCCCGAAGGAATTTGTCGGTGAGGCAATTAGCAGCGTAACACAGCGNGGAGGGCAGGTGTTGAGCATGGAATCTAAAATAAGCGGGGATGAGATAAAGGCAAACGCCCCAATGGAAAAGATGTTCGGTTTTATGACAGCGCTCCGCAGTGTTAGCCAAGGGCGAGCCACGTTTACCATGAAGTTTTCGCACTTTGAAAGGAAGGNTCGATAAGGCTTGGTTTGGGCACTGTTACTTTAAGGGCGAATCCCCGCCAATTTTGAAAATCCGTTTGAAAAACCGCACGATTGCGTTGATGATGCGGCGCAGGATATTGGGGTTTTTCAAACGCTGAATTTTTTTTATCGCCTCGGCTGTTTCTTCGTCGTTAAAATCATGACGCTGTACATTTTCTTCAAGTTCATATTCCAGCTTGGTNAGNTCGTCTGTCACATCAACTTCTATGGCGTTTATTGTCCGCCAGCCGAGGGATCGGGCAGCCGCAAGCCGCCTTCCCCCCGCAATAAGGACATTTTTCCTGTTAATTAAAATCGGGCTTATCTGCCCAAAGCGTTTCATGCTTTCCGCCAACGCTGCAATGTCGCCTGAGTCTTTCCTCAGGCGTTTTTTTACCTTTATGTCCTCGATGGGAACAAGCATGAAAACCTCAATTCAAAGCGCCTTTTTAGTCAATCAGAGGATTGAATAATGGCGTCATAACAAAGCCCGATTCAGGAACCGCTTCGAGTGAAGTTTCATCGATAGCCGGAAGTGTTGCCNCAGGAACTGGCGTTTCAGGAGCAAGCAAGGCATCCGGAAGCGATGGCAATGCCAGCTCAGGCAAGCTCAAAGCCGGAAGCTGTAAATCAAGCGCCGGATTAGGGTTCAGTGTGCNGCCGAATGGAACACTTCCAGCGGCTTGAGGCTGTGCGGGACGGGCAGGTGTAACACCGCGAGCGCGAGGCCCCGTGGCACGTGCTTGTCGTTGTTCTTCCAACTGTATTTCCCGCAACAGCTGCTCATCGCGTATCACAGGCAACGTAATGCTGCTTAAGGCACCGCTTGTGTCAATGAACGCACTCCCCATTTCAAGATGCGGGAGAACAAGATCTATAACCCTTGTGTTACCGTGGTAGTCGCAGAACATTGTCGGCTGTGTCCCCGTCAGGAAGGGCAGGGTGGTTTGCCCGTGTGTACACTGGTCGGTGCGAAGAAGACCTGAGCGGGTGCAAACAGTCACCTCGGTGATACCTGTTGCGGGGCGGACGAAATCCCTGAACGGAAGTCCAAGGTGGATTTCCCGCATATAGTTTGCCCAAACGGGACCCGCAAGGGTAGAGCCTGTGAGCGTGAGCCCAAGGGAGTTGCCGGGGCGGTCAAAGCCGAACCAAACAGCCGTCGTGAAATACGGTGAGTAACCGACAACCCAAGCGTCCTGCCAGTTCTGCGTTGTGCCTGTTTTACCCGCCATAGGCATACGGAAGTTGTTGCCGTTTTCGTCCCTGAAAGTGAACAGTGTGCCCCAGCGGGACGGATTAAACAGCGTTCCATGTCCGGACGGCCCTCGCTCAAGAGTGCGCTGGAGCATCCGGCTCATGATAAAGGCGTTCTGCGGGCTGACGACCTGAGCGGCGTTACCTCTCCGGCGCTGGTCAGCCCTGACTTCCTGTTCAATGTCCATTATAAGCCTTCCGTTACGATCTTCGATGGAACGGATGGCAATGGGGGTAACTTCCCGCCCCTGATTTCCAAGGACAGCGAAAGCTCTCGCCATGCGAAGCGGGGAAGTTGAATTGACGCCGAGCGCCAGGGGGAATACTCTTGGGAGGCGCCTGTTGATTTCATCCTGGTTGGTGTAACCAAGCAGAGCGGCGGCGCGGTCGATTGCAGCATCAAAGCCAATACCGTCCAATATTGATACCGCCGGAACGTTCATGGACTGCGCCAGCGCGTCGTACATGAGCACCGATCCGCGCCAACGTCCCATGAAGTTCAAGGGTATGTACGGCGTCCCGTCCTCGTTGTGGAATACGATGGGAAGGTCGTTTATTCTGCTTGCCGCCGTAAAACGCCGGCTGTCTATCGCCGCCGAATAGAAAAGCGGCTTAAACGCGCTTCCGGTCTGGACGTTCGCCTGCGTTGCGCGGATGAACTGATTGGTTTGATCAAAACGCGAGCCGCCTATAAGCGCGGTGATATGCCCGGTTTCGTTTTCAATGGAAATAAGCGCGCCTTCCACAACAGTCTGTTCCGCCGCAGTTCTGCGGTTGGCAAAACTCACGCTGGTCGCCGGCTGAAGTTCGGGAATACCGAAAACGAGCGCCGCCACATCCAATACGGGGTTGAGGATTCTGTCGTAATGGCTCACCGCCCGCTGTTGATTTTGGGCGTTTCCGGTTGAATGAATTTGATCCAGACCAAAGTAAAGGGAAATGAGATCGATGATAGGCCGCCAGTTTTGCTCGGCTACCTCAAGGTTTCTGCTTGCCGAGCGGTTAAACTCAGCATTCGCGCGGGCGAGACCTTCGGCCATGAAGCGCTCGGCGGCTTCATGGTGGCGCATGTTCAGCGTTGTGTGAAC
>WQRS01000033.1 GCA_009786615.1 Treponema sp.
TCAGCCTATTCCGCAGTTTCCGGCGCCGGTTTTTGTCCTTGCGATCTTCGCCTGCATCTGGCGCAACCGGCTTCTGTGCCTGCGCCGCCGCACCGGCTTCGTAAATCCGTATAGGCTCGCGGTCATCCATGCGGCTGGCGATAAATGCCCATACAAGCCCCGCGGCAATCATGATGAAACTAAGAATTTGCCCTGTAGAGAACGCCAGAAACGGGTGGGCGATTTCCAAAGGAAGCTCAGGCTGCACAAACTGAATGCGGTATCCAATCGCCGCATCAGGCTGGCGGAAATACTCAATTACAAAACGGATAAGTCCGTAACCGGCAAGGTACATGGTTATAAGAAAGCCTTTGAAAGGTTTGCGGTTGCGGAAAAACCAGATAACCGCCCAAAGGAAAATTCCTTCGAAAATCATCTGGTAAAGCTGGGAAGGGTGACGGGGAAAATTGTAAATTAAACCGCCTGACTCAACAANAGGTGTCAAGCCCATTTCCGTAGCAGCCGCCACGATGCGGTCAAAATCCGGGTGCCATCGNCCAATTCCGCCGTTGGGAAAAATCATCCCGATTGGGCTTGAAGTAATGCGCCCGTAAAGCTCACCGTTGATAAAATTGCCAAGCCGTCCGAAAGTGAAACCCAGCGGAATGCTGGCGGCGTACATATCGCCAATTTCGCGGTAATCGAACTTCTTTGCTTTGGAGTAAAAAATGGTAGCAAGAATCCCGCCGATAACGCCGCCGTGAAAGCTCATTCCCTGAATACCGGTGAACTGTCCGTCCCTGAAAGGCCAAAAAATCAGCCACGGCGCACGGCGGAACGTGCCGTCAACGTCATAAACAAGCGCGTAAAAAACCCTCGCGCCGACAATGAGGCAAGCGATGCCCCACAAAAAAAGCCCCGAAAGATCCTCGTCCGACATCGGGAAGTTGCGCTCTTTTACCTGACGGCGGTAAACAAGGTAGGCGGTGGTAAAGGCAAAAATGTACATAAGCCCGTACCANCTGATGGGCAACACTCCGGGGAAAATTTCCGGGTGCAGCCAAGAAGGAAACTGTATCGCTAAAAGCATATAATCTATCCTAAATGTGTGCGTTAAATTGTTTTGCGGTTTGAAAAATCACGCGCAACAGAAGTCTAACACAGAAACTTTTAACGGGAAAGGGGGCAAGCGGAAAGGCAAAACTATAAATCTGCGCTGGCGGCTTTTCGGTCAATTTTTATATAGTTTAAGTGCTCATCATCCATAATGTCCAAAAGCCCTTCAGCGTTGTGCGTCAATTTGTACTCAAGCTCTTCATCATAAAGTGGAATCAATTGATAAAAATTGACTTCGCTGCCTGACGGCAAAGCGCATTCAAAAGATTTTTCGCCAAACGCGCCGGGGTAAATGAGCATAATCCCTGAAAGGCGGGTGTTTTCGGCAAGCGGGCCGCCATTGGGGATAGTATGTCCCCAGCCGAGCCACGTATTGTTTTGCCCCGGAAGCCGAGCCAAAATTTTAAGCCAACGCAGCGGCCAATACCACTTTTCATCTGCAAGATCGTCAAGACGCCAATCGGGGGGAAGGCAAATCATAAGCTCAGCCCGCTCAAGACGGTATTCAGAAAGCTCTTGCGGAACCTTCATTTTCCGCGCGCCCATTCCCATAGTTACAAGCGTGTAATAATTGCGCTCATCACTCGGCTCAATGACAGCAATGTCCAGATGAATATCAGGTGAATCAATTTCGTGGAACACGTTTTTGAACGCTCCAAAACGCCGTTCGATGTGCCGCTCAAGCGCATCAAGATCCGCCTCGAAATACAAATCGGGGCTGTTCTCCCCACTTTTGCCTTTTTGCTGCTGCAATTCATCAACGCAGGCGTTTAAAAGTTCGCGCGCATCTTCGCTGTCGTCCCCCAACGAAATGGCTTTTTGAAGATAATTAATCGCTTCCGCTTCTTTGCCAAGAAAATAAAGACTGTATCCAATGCGNAAATTCCACACCATGTCATTTTGCCCAAGCGTCCTGACACTTGTAAGAAGACTTAACGCTTCTTCATATTGATTACTGTTGTTGAGGGCTCTTGCATAAAGGCATGTTACTTCGTAATCCCAAAACTCTCTGGGAATCTTGTTGATTTCTCCGAGTATTTTTTCATGCTCGTCCAGCTTATGCCAATCTCGAATCCTCGAAAGCATAGCTTCGCGTCTTGGATTGCTCATAGATAAATAATAGTATGAATTTGATTAAAAGTCTATGCAAAATCGCATAATCACTTGACATTTTTGGAAAAAAACTCTATTTTCTAGCACTGTGAAATATTTCACAATTGGAGATGTGAGTTGGAGCAAATATCAACGCCGGCAAAAGAGCGGCTTTTATACCTCATGCGCCTTTTGGAGCATACAAACTTTGATGGGCCTGTAACATCCGCCCAGATTGAAACGATGACCGGCTGGTCAAGCCATACCATCCGCAAAGATATTTCTTTCCTTTGGGCAGGCGGCGAAGAAGACGCGCCGGGAAATGTGGGAACNNCAGGCGGCTACGATCCGGCTGCCCTTACAGCGCTTATNAAAAAAACGCTGGGNNTGCAAAGGCGGCGCAAATGCTGCGTTGTGGGACTTGGGCGGCTTGGGTCGGCGTACTTAAACGCAATAGATTTATGCGGTAGTGAGTTTGAGCTTGCCGCAGGCTTTGACACAAACGTAAATCGCACAGAAATTCTGAAATCACCTGCGCCGCTGTATCCGGCGTACAAAATGGCGGAAGTAATCAGCCGTTTTGACATCGAAATTGCCTTGCTTTGTGTTCCCGCCGAAGCCGCTCAAGCCGCCGCCGACCGCCTTGCCGCTTCGGGAATCCGTGGCATTCTCAATTTTGCGCCGGTTTTGATAAGCGTCCCGCAAGAAATAGCNGTCCGTAATATATATCTTGCGGATGGGCTGCGCGCACTTTCTATTAAAATGGCACAAAAAACGCAGACAACAGAATAAATAGTTGAATAGGAATATGGAGGAGAGGAGAACTATGAGAGTGTACAATTTTTCGGCAGGACCTTCGGTCTTGCCGCTGGATGTGCTGGAAAAAGCGGGGGCGGAGATTACCGACGCAAACGGCACTGGGCAATCGGTTATGGAGATGAGCCACAGGTCGAAAGACTTTAAGGTCATAATCGATGAGGCGCAGGCGCTGCTGCGGGAGCTTATGGGAATTAGCGATAATTACCATGTATTGTTTCTGCAAGGCGGCGCGTCTTTGCAATTTTCGATGATTCCGCTTAACATCGCGTGCGTTGAACATGGTGAGCCAAAGCGGAAAACTTCGTATATTGACACCGGCGTTTGGGCAAAAAAGGCGGCGGAGGAGCGGCAAAATACACAGAGGCAAAAGTCCGCGTTTCATCTGAAGACAAAGCGTACAGCTACATCCCGCAAGCGCCCGCTCCCGATCCGGAAGATGCTTATTATCACATAACGCTTAACAACACAATTATGGGCACAAAATGGCCTTCCATTCCTGAAACCGGAAACGTTCCTTAGTCGCCGATATTTCCAGCAACATTCTTTCGGAGCCTTTGGATGTGGACAAGTTCGGTCTTTTGTATGCCGGTGCACAAAAAAACTTAGGTCCCGCGGGAACCACCATCGTAATTATCCGAAAAGACCTTGTAGGTCAAACACCGTCATGGGTTCCGACCATGCTACGCTATGAAACTCACAGCAACGAAGGCTCAATGTTTAACACTCCGCCATGTTACGGCATTTACATAATCGGGCTTGTTCTTAAGTGGCTTAAAAATTTGGGCGGCGTACAGGCGATTACAAAACTCAATCAAGAAAAAGCCGCTTTATTCTATGACTGCCTTGAAACGAGCGAGCATTTTTATTCGCCGGTGGAAAAAACCTGCCGCAGCCTTATGAACATCCCCTTTGTGCCGCGCGAAAAAGACCCTGAAAAACGCCTGGTTATTGAAACACGCTTTGTAAAAGAAGCGGCGGCAGCAGGTTTGATAAACCTGGCCGGACATCGCATAACCGGCGGCATGAGGGCAAGCATTTACAACGCGATGCCAATTGAAGGGGTAAAAGCTCTTATCGCTTTTATCGGGCAGTTTGAAAAGTCGCTGTAAATTACCAGAGGAGAAAGCAATGTTTAAGATTAGAACCATGAATAAAATTTCCCGCCACGGATTGGAACTCTTCCCGCGCGATAAATACGAAGTGGCAAGTGAAATACCCAATCCGGACGCGATTTTGGTGCGAAGCGCCGACCTTCATTCGGTGGAAATCCCTGAAACGGTAATCGCAATTGCCCGCGCCGGAGCCGGATATAACAACATCCCAATTGGCTTATGTTCAAGCCGCGGTATATCCGTTTTTAACACGCCGGGCGGAAACGCAAACGCTGTTAAGGAACTTGCCATTGCCGCTTTGCTTTTGTCTTCGCGCGATATTGTCGGAGGAATTAACTGGTGCAAATCCATTTCTGACAAAGCGGATCACGTGCCTGAAATTGTGGAATCGGAAAAAATCCGCTTTGAAGGCCCGGAGCTTAGGGGAAAAACTTTGGGTGTGATTGGGCTTGGCGCGGTTGGAGTCATTGTCGCCAACGATGCTGTTTCTCTGGGCATGGACGTAATCGGTTATGATCCGTTCATCTCCGTTGATGCCGCATGGCGGCTTTCCCGCGCCGTTGGCAAGGCCGACACGCTTGAGGGGCTTTTGGCGAAAGCTGATTACATCACTTTGCATTTGCCGTTAAATGACGCGACAAAAGGGCTTTTGGACGAAGAAAAGTTCCGCTTTATGAAAAAGGGAACGCGCATAATCAACCTTTCAAGGGGAGGACTTGTAAACGAAGCGGACATTATTGACGCGCTGAACTACGGCAAAGTTGCTTCCTACGTGACTGACTTCCCGACAGCCGAATTGCTTGCGTGCCCGAAAGTAATACCGGTTCCCCACCTTGGCGCGACAACACCTGAGGCTGAAGACAACTGCGCGATTATGGCGGTGCAGCAAATTATGTGCTATTTGGAAACCGGCGGAATAAAAAACTCGGTGAATTTTCCCGGCTGCGGGCTGGATAAACGCGCACCGCACAGAATAACGGCGGTAAACAGCAATATCCCCAATATGGTCGGTCAAATAGCCACAATCCTTGCCGGGGAGGAAATCAATATTATGGACTTGATAAATCACCACCGCGGAGAGTACGCGTATAACATCATCGACACAGAGCAGGAAATCTGCGCTGAATCACTTAGGCGAATCAGTAATATCGAAGGTGTTATCCGCGTAAGGCGGGTTGATTGACAAGCGAAGTGAGAGTCGTGGCCAAGTTTACTTGGGCATAAAAAAGTTTTTAAAGCCGATTTCGGCTCCTGGCGGGATGTTTCTCAAAAATGGGATATTTTTGAGAAACATCCCATTTTTGTTGACCCTGCGTATATGAAAGTTGCCTATCGTTAGTAAATAGTGTACAATGAAAATGGGCGTGAAATCGCTTTAATAAAGCAAATTAGCAACAGGGGGAAAGTATGCCTGATGTCATTGGAAAGGTCATGCATTTTATTTCCGGTGAAACGGAGCCGGTTTCAGACAAGGATATCTTGCTGAAACAGCTCGGTAAAGAGATTTCTCAAAACAAATACGCAAAATTTTTCCGTGCGAAACAAAAAGAAGTGGATACGTCGTTTGCGCAGTACTTTTACAGCCTTTACCGCGCGCTTTATCCCCTTCAAATCTTTTTGAAAGATCCCGCCAACGAAGGAAAAATAAAACAAATCGCGCTTGAGGCATTTTTGGACAGACAGATAATGGACATGATCAAAAACTTAAGTCCTGAAAATATTGCCGAGCGCAAAAAAACCGCAGGTCAGGCATTGATTGATCAGCTCCAGTCAGATCTCGCGGCACTTGTTTCCAGCTTTGACAGCCCAAAAATTGCCGCCGCCGACGAATGTTATTTTCTTATCGCAGTGATGAAGCAATTTGCGTGTTTTGATTTTTGCGCCATGCTGAAAAAGTTTGATCCGGAGTTTCGCGAAGGTGATTTTCTTACTCAGCCCAAATTCGCCGAGATTGATGCGAACTTCATCGCCCCGGACATCGCCACATTTTTATCAATTTTGCCAATTTTTGAAGAAGGCAACGACTGGAAAACAGTTTTTGAAATTCTCAAATACTGCAAAGGCGGAACAGATGTAATTCCCCTGGGGCAATGGAACAGCATAATAGTAAGCCTTAAAGATGTGCGCCATTCAAAAGTTTTGGAACTTATGGCAAAAATTGCAACCGGCAATCCGGTCTGGGAATACAAGCGCGTTACGCCTGCTCACGAAGCGCTTTCTTCGTCTTGGCTTGAAACCAAAAGCATGGAAGTTCGCGGGGTAATAAACGGAATTATCGGAAGCCAGCGGAGCGCGCAGATACATTCACTGATGAACGAGATTTTTGCCTCAAGCGAAGTCATACGCCTTTCATATTACACACCTGAAAAGGAGCGCGTTTTGTTGGGGAAAGGTGTCAGCGGTTATACGTTTGCCGCAGCGCTTAATCACCTGTTTGCATTTATACATGATTTTATGGAACGGGAAACACATGAGCTCTGCGATCTCTTGCTTGTCCGCGGGCAATGGACAAACCAGACTAATTCCCGCTCAATGTCGGAAGGCTACCATGAGGTTATGGGAATTATCCCCTCAATAACTGAGCTGGATGAAAGCCTTGAAGATGACGGAAGCAACGGTTCGCGCTTGCGCGGTGCATTGCTGCGTATAACCCGCGATAAAACCCAAGGCCGCTACATCGACAGCATTATCAACATGGTTAACGAAGAGGCGCTTGAGATTATTAACAAGGCAATGCAGAATTTAATTACAATTGGAAAGCATCTGAAAATGCTTCTGGACGATATTCAAAAGAAGTCACCTGAATTGATAGTGAATTGGAAAGAATTGAGTTTGTATTCAAAGACNCCTATTACTACAAGGCTTGCGGCGGCGTACAAAAGCATAAACTACTTTGTGCAGTTAATGATGCTTGAAACAAAGCCGGTCGAGGAATAGACATTTATGCAAAAGTGCATGCACTTTTGCATAAATGCGTGAGCATTTTTGTAAAATGCTCTGTAGATGCATCTGAAACGGGTTGAAATGCCTGTTTTATGTGGTTTTTTGTAATCTTTTCAGTTGACATCTGAAAAAACGGAGCTATAATTACTGTAGGATGACTCTAGTAGAATTAATAAAGCCTGATCTA
This sequence comes from Treponema sp., assembly GCA_009786615.1. The sequence continues at coordinate 7,249 of WQRS01000033.1, forward strand.
GTATTTACAAAAGCGGCTGATACCACAAAAGAAGACCTGATTGGTAAAATGGTAGAAGGTGTTTATAATGCGGGGCTGGAATTACCTGTTTCCCGTCAAAGCTTGCTTGAAACGATAGATACGAGAGAGCAAATAGGCGGAACATTACTTCCTTCGGGGCTTGCGATTCCTCATGCACGCATTAAAGGGTATGAAGGTTTTGTCTTCGCTGTGGCAACTCCCGCCAATCCGCTGTACCAGGCAGGGCAGGAAATTCGCCTTGTTGCGCTGATGGTAACAAGTCAATCAGGCGGCCCCTGGTATCTGGAGACTTTAGCAGCCCTTGCAAAAATATCCAGAGACGAAGAATATTTTACCCGTCTTTTGGCGGCGCAAACGCCTGAAAACTTTTTAAGCATTCTAAAAGAGCGCAATACTCCCCTTGCGCAGCAAAGCCATTAACGAATTCACACAGGCAGACATTTTACCGCTTTACTCTGCCGCTTGCGTCCCCTTTCATCAGTGTGAGCACTTCGTCCTTGGTGGTGAAATTGAAGTCGCCGTAGACGGAGTGGCAAAGGCATGAAGAGGCAACGGCAAAAGCGAGACTTTCTTCGTCGGACTTTCCTTCAAGGGCGCTGTAAATTAGACCAGCGGTGAAAGAATCGCCGCCGCCAATGCGGTCAACAATGTTGCGAATTTCGTAAGGTGTATAAACGCCCTGAACATCCGGGGCAAAATGGCATTTGTCCGTTGCGGCGTTGTATAACATTGCGCCCCAGTTGTTGTGCGAGGCGGAAATGCTTTCACGCAGCGTGGTGGCGACTTTTTTGATGTTCGGATATTTTTTCACAATGTCCCTTGCCACAAACGGGTAGCGTTCGATGTCCAGCTTGCCTTTGGTAACGTCAGTGTCGCCCGCTTTTATGCCAAGCACATCTTCGGCATCTTCCTCATTGCCGACAAGAACATCAACAAATGGAAGTATTTCGTTCATCACTTTGCCCGCAAGCGCTTTTGCCGAAACGCCGCTTTCCCAATCCCAAAGCTTTTTTCTGAAATTGAGATCACAGGAAATGGTCAGCCCCATTTCGCGCGCTGTTTTTGCGGCCGCAATAGTGGCATCCGCGGCAAGACGAGAAAGCGCAGGTGTAATGCCTGTGAAGTGAAACCACTGAGCGCCCTGAAAAATCTTTTTCCAGTCATACATTTCAGGGTTTGCCAAAGCCACTGTCGCACCAGCCCTGTCATAAATTACCGTGCTTGGGCGCTGGTTTGCGCCGGTTTCCACAAAGTAAATGCCAATTCTTACATTATCTGTGCGGATTATATCGCTTGTGTCGACTCCAACATTGCGCAATGTGCCGAGACATGCATCGGCAATGCTGTGTTTTGGAATGGCTGTTACGAACTTTGCCGGGCACTCAAACAGGCTAAGCGATGCCGCAACGTTGGCTTCCGCGCCGGCAAATGTTACATCGACTTTGCCCGGTAAAGATTGCCTCCATTTAAGAAAATCAAGTGACGCGATGCGCAGCATTACTTCACCGAATGTGACGACTTTTGCTTGCCCCATGTTATTTTCTCCTTGTGTCATCCCAAAGTTGTTTGGCAGCTTTTGCGGCTTTGGTAATTTCGCCCCAGTTGGCAGCTTTGATAAGCTCCTTACTTGCAATCCAGCT
>WQRS01000034.1 GCA_009786615.1 Treponema sp.
TCGTTGAGACCAGTATCGCCCACGGCTTGCCCGGCCCTTCATCATATTCCTCTGCTATTGTTGTCATGGCGGTGTCGTCCTTGTCCGGGTTGGCAAGCGTTTTTTTGCGCCAGTTTTCAAGGCTTTTGGTAATCTCACTCCAATTTACCGCGCTTTCGTTTTTGCCGCTTTTTTTCCCATCGCTCATAAATACTTGTGCCCCTTCAATCCCACTCACCGATAAACAAAATCTCACTTTCCAGTTCCAGCCCCCGCTCCTCTTTGATGCGGCGGGCAACCTCGCCCATAAGCACCCGCACATCCTGCGCAGTGGCGTTTCCTGTGTTGATGATAATGTTGCCGTGCCATGGGGCAACTTGCGCGCCGCCTATGCTTAAACCCCGCAGGCCTAAATCCCCGATAATCTTTCCTGTGGGGGTGCCGAAATCGCGGTTGTTTTTGAACGCCGAGCCTGCGGACGGATAGCGGTAATGCCCCTTGTCGGTACGATCCCTGCGGTGGGCGGCAATTTCACGGTGAATATCGGAGGAATCGCCGAATTTCACGGCAAAGCGGGCGGAAAGGATGAGCGGGCACCCATTTTGGAAGGGGCTTTTTTTGTAGGAAAAGTCCTCCGCCTGAAAAGGGATAAATGCACGCTGGAAATTTTCATCGATGATTTCAGTTTCGATTAACACGTCCGAAACGGACTTTTCGTAACAGCGGGCGTTCATCCAAAGCGCCCCGCCGACAGAACCCGGCATACCGCTAAGGAACTCAAGCCCGCTTAAGCCCCGNTCAGCAAGGCGAAAGGTGAGCCCGTCTACAGATGTGCCTGAAAGAACGGATACCGAAAAAAAAGTGTTCTGNCTTAGGGCTTTCAGTGTTTCAAACGCGGCATCTTTTTCAGTAACATCCCGCTCCTCCCGCTTCCCTATTCCNCTGTACGCTCCGGTATCAAGCACGATTCCNCGTATGCCAACATCGCTTACCACGATGTTGGCCCCCGCNCCCAAAAAAAAGACAGGTATCCCTTCGGCTTTTGCGTTTTCCAAAAGCTTCGCCGCATAAANNGGGAATACGTCTTTTCCCGGTCTTACCCACACATCCGCGCGNCCGCCGACCTTAAAGGTGGTGTGCCGCGACATCGGCTCGTCGTATCTAATGGAAACCGGTGCTTTTTTCGNATTTGCAGGCAGCCCCCTATTGATTTTTTCCATGAATTCACGTAGTTTTGGCATACTAAATGTGATTGTATCATGTTTCATCTGGAGATTCTATAATGGAAGCCCATAACGGGGGAACACGGAGCGATAAGTCGCCGATTTCCCTTTATAATACACTAAAACGGTGCACTCAANCCTTTGAGCCTTTCGTTTCCGGCAAGGTTGGCTTTTACGGCTGCGGCCCCACCGTTTACAACTACGCACACATTGGCAACCTGCGCGCCTACGTCACCCACGATGTTCTCGTAAGGACGTTGCGCCGTTTTGGTTATGAAGCCACCCATGTTATGAATATCACCGATGTTGGNCATTTAACAGGCGATAACGATGAAGGCGAGGANAAAATGCTTAAATCCGCTGAGGAGCGGGGCAAAAGCGTGCTTGAAATTGCCGATTATTACACTCAAGCCTTTTTTAAAGATACCGACCGCCTCAACATAATACGACCGGGAATTGTCTGCAAGGCAACTGAACATATACAGGAGATGATAGACCTCATAAAGCGCATCGAAGAACGGGGTTTTACCTATGTTTCAGGCGGCAATGTTTACTTTGACATTTCCAGGTTTCCCACTTACGGTGATTTGGGGCTTTTGCGCCTTGACGACCTCAAAGCTGGCGCGCGGGTCAGCGCCGATGAGAAAAAGCGCAATCCGGGCGACTTCGTATTGTGGTTCACCAATAGCAAGTTTGAAAATCAGGCGCTTGTGTGGGACAGTCCCTGGGGGCGCGGATACCCNGGATGGCACATTGAGTGTTCGGCAATGAGCGGCAAGTATTTAGGCGATCAGTTTGACATTCACGCGGGCGGCATTGACCACATTCCGGTTCATCACACAAACGAAATCGCCCAAAGCGAGGCGGCAAGCGGGAAAAGCCCGTGGGTTAAATACTGGGTGCACAACGAGTTTCTNGTNATGGACAAAGGCAAAATGTCCAAGTCTTCCGGAAGTTTCCTAACGCTCCAAACTCTCATNGATGACGGCTATGATCCGCTTGATTACCGCTANTTNCTGCTCGGCGGACATTACCGCAGCCAGCTTCAGTTTTCGTATGCCGCCCTGGACAGCGCGAAAAATGCCCGCAAATCCCTGTGTGACAGGCTCCGTTTCCTTGCGCGGGAAGCGGCGACCTTGCCGGCGGCTTCGCCGGCTCCAAGCGGGGAAAGCGGGGAGAAAGCCGCCGCCTATCTTGCCAATTTTGACTTATCACTTGCCGATGACATTTCCACTCCGCGCGCCCTGGCGGATTTGTGGGGGCTGGTTAAGGATTCCAAAGTAAGCCCTGCGCACGCTTTGGCGGGGGCATTTGACATGGACGGTGTTTTAGGGCTTAATCTAAAGGAAGAATCCTCCCGGTATAATAATGAGGGTGAAAGCCCGGAGTTGGCGGCGGAGGTTGAGCGGCTTATAGGTGAGCGTTCGCAGGCAAAAGCGGCAAAGGATTTCAGCCGCGCTGACGCGATAAGGCAGGAGCTTAAAGAGAAAGGCATACTTTTGGAAGACAGCCCTTCAGGTACTTCGTGGAGAAGGGTCTAGTCACTTTGTAACGATTGAGGAAAGGAATTGTTCTTTACTATGAATGATAAGGCATCCTGGGATGAAAAGTCTCAGGCGGAGGTTTCCATAGGGGAATTTTCAAAACTCTATGAGACGGTTTTCCCTATCCTTTTCAGGGTGGCGTACCGAATCACCTCCAGCGAAGAAGCGGCGGAGGATCTCTGCCAGGAGGCATTTTTTCGCTTGCATGAAAAAAATATGGTTTTCCCAAGCCCCGATGAGGCCAAATATTGGCTGATACGGGTGGTCAAAAACGCCGCTTTGAACTACGCCAAGCGTAAGGTCAGGGAGCGGAAAGCTTACCAGCGGGCGTTTAAGGAAGACACAAGGAAAGAGGAAACTGGTGAAAATCTTCTATTAAAGAAGGAGACCAGAGAGGAAGTAAGGGAAGCTTTAGAGAAGTTGCCTGAAAATTTGAGGATTGTTTTGATCCTCAAAGAGTACGGAGAGCTTAACTATAAAGAAATTGGTCGATCCCTCGGTATTAGCGAAGGGAACGTCAAAGTACGGGTTTTTAGGGCGCGGGAGCGCCTGTCCCGGTTGTTAAACGCCGAAACCTTCAAGGATGGTGTGCATGTGTCCTGATCGTCAGATTGTATCCCTTTATTTAGACGGAGAACTTCCTTCCCCCTGGCGGGAAAAAATGGAAGCCCACTTAGGTTCCTGCCCGCAGTGTAGTTGCGCCCTTGCAAAGTACCGCACGCTTGGCAATATTTTCCCGCAGCCGCAAGCGCAGGTTATCGAAGATGCGCAAGGCAGGGTGTGGAAGGAAATTGCCGCATTGGATCAATTCAGCGTCCGGCGCTCTGTTGTACAGCCGGAAGCGAAACACAACGAATCAGGCGGAAGATCATCACGGCGGACTTTGTGGCTTGCGCGCAGGGCGTGGAACAGGCGCGTGACGCTTCCGCTTCCTGCCGCCGCCGCTGCAGCGCTTGCACTGTTTGTCGTCTTTTTCGCCCTCATCGGTCAAGGCGGTGCTACTTTTGCCCGGAATAATCTGCAGGCGCAAGTGCTGACACATGATCCTGCCGCCGCCGTGAACATAGGCATTGAGGATTATTCGCTTATTCCCATACACGATATGAATGACGTGATACGCCATTTTTCAACTCAAGGTAATATGGACTTTATGATAATACGGCTTCCGGAGCACCGAAGCTTTTCCAGCCCCGGTCAGCCTATGCTTATAAACGCGTCAGATTATTCGATGGCAAGGAGAAACTTCCCTAGATGACGGCTAATTTTAACGCTTTAGTCTTGCGCTGGAGAACCGCTTTCCTAAAAGGGATTTTGCTTTTCACCGCCGGTGCGGCAATCAGCGCTCAAGAGACTTTGCTTGAGGAACTGCCTGTATTAAAAGATCAGGCGGTTGTTATGCGCATCGTTTCGCGCATCGTGGAGCAGAACGAACAGGTTGTCTGGAACTCNGAAAACTCCCGCGTAACGCTTCCCGGTCGCCCCATAGGGTTAAAACTTGTGGGAACNAATATGGTTGTAACCGTTCAGTTTACGCCTGTATTACAGCCGAATGACAGGCACATTCTTGTGGCGCAGGGGCAGATTTGGATAAANATTCCCGGTGAAGGTATGCGCTACCACACTATGATACAAACCATACCGCTGGTGTTCGACCAGGAAGTCCTGTTTTTCCCACTGGGTTCGATGGAATCGCGCGATGAGGCGTTTATCGAAATACAACTNGTGGTGCGCCCTTACACTGAAACTTTCGTCGGGCGCGGGCATGGACGNGAAGGCTCTCCTCCCGCACAGGCGCAAGCCGATCGCGGCGATACCACTCCCCGCAGATGGGGCGGCATCGGTTCCCCGTGAAAATCCGTAAGGTATGAAGCTTCTCCCGTTCCTTTGCGCCTTCGCTTTGGTTGCCGCCGCCCTGACCTCTTGCGGCAATAACGGTCCCCGCATCGAATCGATATACCCTGCCATTGGAAGGCTTGGTGAGCCGCTTGTTATACGGGGTCAAGGCTTTGGCGATTTCAGGGGCGAGTACTTTGTTACCATAGCGGGCATTCAGCCCACAAGTTCTGCATACCTTTCATGGGGCAGTGACGAAATCGTTTTGCGCCTGCCTGACTTTGCAAGCGCAGGTCTTGTGCGTGTGCACCGCGGCAGAAATATAAGCAACGCCGTTCTTTTTTCCAACGAAGACAGTTTGCCCGCTCTCCCACGGCGTTCAGGCGAAGATTCAGGTATTAACACACGAATAACTTCCATTGAGCCTGATTCGGCGCCGGTTGGCTCGCTTGTTACCATTCGCGGGAATAATTTTGGCTCCTCCCGCGAAGACGGGGTGGTGTTTTTCTCATGGAATGCGCCGCCGGGAACTTTTACGCCTGAGTTTGTGGAAGTTTCATCCGTTGAGTTAGGTTATGAGTTTTGGAGCGACAGGGAAATCCGCGTGCGCGTTCCTTCAGGAGCCGCAAGCGGAAACGTGAAAGTGCAATCGCTGCATGGAACTTCTCAATTGGTTCCTTTCCAGGTTACAGGAATGCCCGGTACAAAGGTTTTCGGACCGCGCCGCAGTTTCATGTTTTCCTACATGGTTGACGTGCGGGTGGAGCAGGCGACTGTTCCCAACGCCCTGTACATCTGGATGCCCCAGCCTGCGTTTTCCGCGGCACAGCGCAACATACGTTTAACCGAACGAAACATTTCCCCTTTTGTTGAAAATCACAGGGGAACGATGCTTTTTCAGATCAGGGATATTCCACGGCGGGCGGTGAGAGAGATTAAGCTTTCTTACATTGTCGATGTGTATGCGGTGGAAACGAACATCACAAATCTAAACCCAGTTCCCGCCGCCCAGCGATCACCTGTGCACAACGCGTACACTCAGGCAAGCGCCCTTATCCCTTCAGATAACGAAGAAGTACGCTCACTTGCCGCCCAGATTATCGGCCCCGAACGCCGCCCTTATGCAATGGCTCGGCGTATATACGACTGGTTAATAACTTCGGCTGGCATTCAGGCTGGCTCACTTACAGGCGGCGTATTTGAGGCGCTTAGCGAAAATACCGCCGACAGCTACCGCGCGGCTCTCCTGTTTTGCGCCCTTGCCCGCGCTGTCGGAATCCCCGCAATTCCTGTTTCAGGCATTCTTATAAACAGCCAGTTGGGAACAACAAGGCATTATTGGGCTGAATTTTGGCTTGACGGCTTCGGCTGGGTTCCCGTTGATCCGGCGCTAGGTGCAGGAGCCGCGCCCCATGACTTCGATCTTCGGGATGACTATGCGCAGTTTTATTTTGGCAATATGGACAACCAGCGGATAGCCTTCTCGCGCGGTGAGCACAACCTTTCCCAAATGACGCCCAACGGCCGCATTGTCCAGCGCGTTCGGGAACACTCCCTTCAAAACCTGTGGGAAGAAGCCTCAGGCGGCCTTGAGTCCTACACATCCCTTTGGAGCGATGTGATGGTGACGGGGACGTTTACCCACTAAGGCTTGGCGCTCATCATCGCAAGGCTCTAAACCAGTCAAGTGCTGTCATTATCGCCCATATTAAAAGGATCACCTGTAGTAACCCTTTCATTTCAAGATTATCTTTTGCTTCGCCTTTTGCTGTTTTTTCATTGTTATCAATATCAAACGCCGCCAAAAAAAATGTGCACCTTAGCCAGCAAAGAATGAAACACAGCGGTACGAATAGTGTCCAAAGAAGCAGAAGATGACCAATCTCAGAAGGATGATCAATTCTCCAAATTTCCGCTTCCACTGGACCCAGTACGCCAATGAAAAAGCTTAAAGCTATTATACATGCCATATTTAATAGTCTTAATACAAAATAAATATTTCGCATGCGCGTGTCATCAGCATCATATACACCATTTTCAAGGTGAGTTCCATACTTTACCCTGCGGAACGGTGAGAAAAAAGCTTGAAACCAACGTTTGCGGAATAGTTTGCGTTTTTCACTTTCAGTCATTTTGTAGCCCTCATTGATGTATTACTTTACAGTACCCTAAACCACAAAATCACCATAATGGTCACCCACACTACAAAACAAATCTGTAATATCCACTTTGTTTGAAGATTATCTATAGCCTCGCCTTTCGCAATTTTGTCATTGCTATCAATGGCAAAAGCTGCCAAAAAAAAGGTATATTGTACCCAACATAAAATGAAATATACTGGCACAAATATTGTCCCTAAAAGCAGAGGATGATTCATTTTTTCAGGTATTCCCTCTGTATTATCCGCTATGCCAATAAAAGTAAACAAAAACACCGGGTATGCCCCAGTAACAATTTTTAACGCAAAATAAACATCACGCATGGGCTTATCGTTAATATCATATACGCCATTTTCAAGGTTACTTTCACCTTTCCAGATGTAGAATGGCGAGAAGAAAGCTTTAAGCCAGCGCTTGAAGAAAAGTTTGCGTTTCTCAATATCAGTCATTTTTTTCTCTTCCGCTCCGCTTTGTTTTTCGTGGAACGTTGTCATCTTCTTGTTCTTTTTTTCGAAAATAGACAATCATTGTTATTAGACAGATAGTCCACAAATTCTTTTTCCTTTTTGTTGTAATTCTTTACTATAAGCACATAACTTATAATTAGCACAGCACTGATCATAAAAAATAAAATGTGCAATAAAACCATAATTTCTTACCTCATTAAAAAATGGAATCATTTTATCTAGCATTCGATAGTATTATCAATAACACTCACAATATCACCTACATTAACTCCAGAGGCTCAACTCATTCCTAATTAAAGTGTAGTTTACCATTCCGGTGTTTGCAACATGTTTAACCCCTGCTGCTGTAATCCCCGCTCAAGTAGAAGCAACCTTACTGTCCTGTCTTCAGTTACAATTTGCCCCAAGCCTGCCAAACTCCAATATGGCGAAGGTGCTTCACTTTCAAGGGAAAATAGTTCGAAGTGACTTGATTCATTGTCCGTTATTTTGGTGGAACTTATAATCGAACACTATAAAGCCAGTTGAAATAAATACCTAAGATGATTATAATGAGTGCCTCATACGAAGAATCAAGTTCCATGACGGTGGAACAGGTTTGACATCAACGAAGCTTAAAGGAGAAGGTTATGCCCAAAGTAAAGCTTACCGATTTAGTTCTGCGGGATGCGCATCAGTCTTTACTTGCAACCCGTATGGTTACAGCCGATATGCTTCCGGTTTGCGGCGCTTTGGACAACATTGGATTTTTTTCCCTTGAAGCCTGGGGCGGGGCAACTTTTGACTCTTGCATACGGTTCCTTAACGAAGATCCCTGGGAGCGCCTTAAAAAGCTAAAAGCCGCCCTGCCGAAAACTCCGATAATGATGCTTCTTCGCGGGCAAAACCTGCTTGGGTACCGCCATTACGCCGATGATGTTGTGGAGAAGTTTGTGGAATACGCCGCCAAAGACGGTGTTGACGTTTTCCGCATTTTTGACGCGGTAAACGACCCCCGCAACTTTAAAACCGCAACTGAAGCCGCAAAAAAAACCGGCAAACACGTACAGCTCACCATTTCTTACGCGGTAACTCCTTACCACACAATCGAAAAGTACGCGGAGTTTGCCAAGCAGTTAAGCGAAATGGGCGCGGATTCCATTGGTATTAAGGATATGGCAGGTCTTTTAAAGCCTTATGACGGTTATGAACTTGTGAAAGCGATAAAAAAAGTCACCGATTTGCCAATAGAAGTCCACACTCACGCAACAACTGGAATGTCGGTGGCGACATTGCTTAAGTGCGTGGAGGCAGGAGCGGAAATTATCGATACAGCGATTTCCTCCCTTTCCATGGGGCCAAGCCACAGCCCGACTGAAACGATGATAGAAATTCTTAAAGGAACCGAGTGGGATACGGGGTTAGACATCTCACCGCTTTTGGAAATCGCCGCTTATTTCAGGGAGATACGTAAAAACTACAAGCAATTTGAATCAAGCTTTGCCGGTGCAGACACAAGACTGCTTGCAGCCCAGATTCCAGGCGGAATGCTTAGCAACCTGGAAAGCCAGCTTAAAGAACAGGGGGCTTCCGGCAAGATGGACGATGTGCTCAAAGAAATCGCAATCGTCCAAAAGGATGCTGGTTATCCGCCTTTGGTAACGCCCACAAGCCAGATTATCGGTACTCAAGCTGTGTTTA
>WQRS01000035.1 GCA_009786615.1 Treponema sp.
AATTTGCGGCTGCCCAAATCGATCCGCCGGCGGGACCTCCCGCCGCTCCGCCGTTTCCGGGCATGGTAACACCCGGAACAGTTGCGCTTCCACAGCCGCCAATGCCCGGCGGCGTGCCGTTCATCGACCTCACAATCCGTGATCCGGAAAGCGGTCAGGAAGTAGCGTTTTCGTTGCAGCTTTTGCTTTTGCTCACCGTGCTTTCCCTCGCTCCAAGTATTCTAATTCTGATGACCAGTTTTTTAAGAATTGCCATCGTGCTTGACTTTGTAAAACGGGCGCTGTCACTACAGCAGGTTCCGCCTAATCAGGTGCTCATGGGAATTGCCTTTTTTATGACGCTGTTTATCATGTGGCCGACCTTTTCAACGATTTATGAAAACTCCTTCCGTCCCCTTGCCGCAGGTGAGATAAACGTTGAAACGGCGTACCGCGAGGCAGAAGGGCCGCTCAGACTTTTTATGTTCCAGCAAATGCAAAACCGCGCGGGCAGGGAAAATATCCGCCTTTTTATGGCGATGCGCAATCTTGACGCTCCCAACACACTTGCCGATGTTCCAACGTATGTGCTCATTCCCGCGTTCATATTAAACGAACTTACAATCGCGTTCCGCATAGGCATTTTGCTTTTTATCCCGTTCATTGTTATTGACATGGTTGTCGCAAGCGCGCTCATGTCGATGGGTATGATCATGCTTCCGCCTATCATGATCTCCATGCCGTTTAAGTTAGTCCTTTTTGTCCTTGTGGACGGGTGGGGGCTTTTGACCGATCAGTTGATTCGCTCTTTTATGTAGGAGGCCACATTTGAGCTTAGGTGATATTACCTCGATTTTACGCGCCGGCATTTTTCACGTCCTTTTGCTTGCCGCTCCGCTTTTGCTCAGCGCGCTTATTGTCGGGCTTGTGGTCGCGATATTGCAGGCAACAACATCTATTCAGGAACAGACGCTCACCTTTGTCCCGAAAGTGCTTGCGATTATGCTCATGCTGGCTTTTTTGGGCGGGCTGGGTTTTAGCATTTTGGCAGATTACACGACAGAACTTTTCAGGCAAATACCAAACATGGCACGTTGAGGCTTTGTTATTACTAAGGGGGATTTTTTAGTTTGTTCGAGGAAACTATCATAAACGAAATACTCGCCGCCGCCCCTTTGTTTCTCTTGATTGCGGTGCGTGCTTTCGCAATGATTCAGGTCGCCCCACTTTTAAGCTCTGAGGCAATACCGCAAATAGCAAAGATTTCACTTGCGGGATTTGCAGCTTACGCGGTCTTTCCATCTGTTCAGGTCAATGATTGGGGGATTGCCGCCTACGGGCTTAATTTTGTATTCCTCGTCATAGGTGAAGCCATAATAGGGCTCACTATAGGTTTTATCCTTGTAATAATTTTTGCCGCCTTCGCAACAGCGGGGCAATTTTTCTCCCTTCAAATGGGCTTCGGCGCCTCAGAAACATTTGACCCTCTTGCGCAAGTGGAAAACCCGCTTTTAGGGCAATACTTAAACCTTGTCGCCATGCTTGTGTTTGTTACCGTGGACGGCTTTCGTGATCTTTTCCTCGGCGGCTTTTGGCGCTCATTGCAGTCACTTAACGTGATGAACCTTATAACAGGCCGCGATCACATTGTGGTGATGGTGATGTCCGGGCTTACGCGGCTATTTTTTGATGCGCTTATTATATCGCTTCCGATTTTGGGAACGCTCTTTTTGGTGTCCCTTACAACAGGTCTTATTTCCAAAGCAGCCCCGCAAATCAACATTCTTTCAGAGGGCTTTCCTATTTCAATCATGGTGTCGTTTGTTGTTCTTTTTGCCGTGCTTCCGTTTATGACACAAATGTTCAGCGCCGTAATAGGTTCAGGTTTTCAGATGATTCACGACCTGTACATCCGCGTTGGCACACAAATCAACGAAGGGGGTACGTTTTGAAACTGACAGATGATCTTTCACGTCACCCTACACTTACTCCCGTTTGCCCGCACTTGCTTTGTGGAAACGATTTATACCGAGCAGCTCTTGGCATGGACCTTCAGTGGTTTGCCGCCGAAGATGAAGGGCGAACGTATGACCCGACTGACATCACTTACCGTAAGGCACGCGAAGAAGGACGTGTCGCAAAAAGCCAGGATCTCACTGCGGCGCTGGGGCTTTTGCTTCCGGCGATTGCGCTTATTTTGCTTGCGCCGTGGATGCTGCGCAACTGCATTGAAATGGTCAGGTTCTTTCTCACCCGCATCAATGACATGGATCCGCTTGCAGACCGGGTTGCGGCCGGAGTGGTGTTCAATTACTTTGCGCGTCTGGTTTTCCCGCTTCTTGCTGTTGGTGTTGTGGCCGGGCTTTTTTCAAATATCATTCAGGTCGGCTTTTTCTTTGCCACAAAACCGTTGGTGCCGGATTTTAACAAGGTTCTTCCTCGTTTTGACAAGTATTTGAAGAAGATTTTTTCGATGGAAGGGGTTGTCAATTTCCTGAAATCGATATTCAAGATGGGGCTTATCGGCTTGGTGGCTTTTTTTGTGATTCGATCCGAGTTTGAAAATCTTATTAATTTGCAGACTGCCGGATTGTGGCTTGGTGTTTCGCTAATTTCTTCCCTGGCGGCACGGATGTTGATTATCGTGGCTGTGATTCTGATTATCCTTTCAATACCCGATATTTATTTCCAGAAATACCAGTTTAAAGAATCCCTTAAAATGAACAAAGAATCAGCGAAGGAAGAGCACAAGCAGGAAGAAGGCGACCCGCACACAAGGGCGCGATTGAAAAGCCGCTACAGAGAATTACTTTCGCGCAGCATGATGAGCGAAGTGCCGAAAGCCGATGTCGTTATNACAAACCCGACTCACTATTCTGTTGCTCTGCTGTACGATCCTGCGCGTATGGAAGGTCCGACAGTGATTGCCAAAGGTGAGGATGATCTTGCGTTTAAGATTCGTGAGGTTGCCAAAGAAAACGGAGTGCCTGTGGTTTCGCATCCGCCTTTGACTCGTACACTTTATCAGGAAACTGANATTGGGGATCAAATACCGGCGCGTTANTGGAATGTTGTGATTGTCGTGCTTGCAAAGTTTTTTACCTTTGAGCAAAAAAACGAGCGTTTGCGCAGAGCGGAAAAGGCGGGGGCTTAAAGTATGGGAAAAATGCTTGTGAGAAAGAGAGAGGCAAACAATGGCTGATGCGGCAAAACCTAACACCGCAGTAAGCGGATCAGGGTTTCAGTTTTCACCGGAAAGATTCTACGATTTGAGAATACCAATTGCCGTGGTCATCATCGTGATGATGATAGTTATCCCGCTCCACACGGTGGTTCTTGATGCGCTTCTGGTCATCAATTTAATGCTTGCCTTTTTGGTGCTCCTNAACGTGCTGTTTATCAATAAACCCACGGATTTCACGGTCTTTCCTACGGTGCTTGTGGGTGTTACGCTGTTTTCTCTTGCNTTAAATGTTTCTACCACCCGTGCAATTCTGACTCATGGCGCGGCTTTTGACGGCAGGATGATAAGGGCGTTTTCTACCTTCGTGGTGGGAGCCGGAGGAACTGCCGGGCTTGTTATCGGTTTTGTTATCTTNGTTGCGATTATTGTCGTTCAGTTGCTGGTCATCACCAAAGGCGCAACGAGAATTGCCGAAGTTGCCGCCCGCTTCACGCTGGACGCAATGCCCGGCAAGCAGATGTCCATCGACTCCGAGCTTGCCAATGGCAGCATAGACCAGAAGGAAGCGACAACCCGAAAGGAATCCTTGCAGAAGGAAGTTGACTTTTACGGCTCTATGGACGGTTCTACGAAATTCATATCCGGAAATGTCAAGTTCGGCATCTTTATGATTATCCTCAATATCATTGGCGGGATTATTATTGGATCGACCATTCACGGGCAAACAGTGCTTGAAGCTATGGGAACTTTTACCACCCTTACCATCGGCGACGGGCTTCTGGCGCAGCTTCCATCCCTGCTTATTTCCTCCGCCGTTGCGATTGTTGTTACCCGTGCTGTGTCTACCGGGAAACTCGACCAGCAAGTTACACAGCAGTTTTCCCAGTATCCAAGAATCTTCGGGATAATGGCTGCTGCGCTTTTTGGCTTCTCCATGCTTCCGGGTTTCCCATGGTATGTATTGCTTCCGATGGCTGCTTTGTCCGCCTTGTACGCTTTCCAGCTAAACCGTGCCAAGAAAAAAGAGGCCAGTTTCAACGAGATGATGGCGAAAACAGCCGAGGGCGCGAAAAAGCAAAAAGATGAAACTGCNGANATTCCCCAAATGGAACCGCCGGATCAGCTTTCACTTGAATTGGGCTTTGGGCTTATTCCGCTTGTTGACAAGGACAAGGGAGCTGAGCTTTTGGAACGAATGCAGGGGATGCGCCGCCAGATTGCACTGGACATGGGAATTGTCATTCCNAAAATCCGCATCATCGANAATATGCTTTTGGGATCATCAGAATACTGTTTTAAAATACGCGGGGTTGATGTCGGCAAAAGCACCATCCGCATNGGCTATTATNTNTGCATAAATCCCGGAAGCGCAAAAGAAGAGCTTACCGGGGAAAAAACCAAAGACCCCGCTTTCGGGCTTCCGGCCATTTGGATAACTGAAGACAAACGTGATGAGGCTGAGCGTTCAGGATACACAGTGGTTGACCCTCCGTCGATCATCGCCACCCACCTCACTGAAATTATCAAGCGCCATGCTTCAGAACTTTTGGGCAGACAGGAAACGCAAAGCATCATCGACGGCATCAGGCGCGATTACCCGGCGGTGGTTGATGAAGTGCTTATGGGGCGCGATGGCAAGGGGCTTACTATGGGCAACATCCAGAAGGTGCTTCAAGGGCTTTTAAAAGAGCAGGTTTCCATCCGCAACATGGTGTCAATTCTTGAAGCAATCGCTGACTTCGCCCCGCTTACCAGTGACACACGCTTTCTTATNGAAAAAGCNCGCCAGTCGCTTTCAAGCCAGATTTGCCATCAGTATGCNAACGAGGAGCGGATACTCAACGTGCTTACCCTTGACCCATCCCTTGAACAGCGCATTGTTGACAGCAAAGCTCAAGACAGTTCAGGCGACATTTTTGCGGCTCTTGAACCAAACCTGCATAACGCGTGGATTCGTTCAGTTGGAAAAGCTGTGCGCGCCGTGCATGATCAGGGATTTTTCCCTGTAATATTATGTTCGTTTCAGGCGCGTTATCTNGTGAAAACCGCCTTGGAGCGGGAACTTCCTGAAGTGGCAGTCTTGTCAATTTCTGAAATTGCACAGGATTATTCTGTCGGTTCTATTGGTGTTATAAGGCTTGAAGAGCAAGGAGATTTAGCAGCATGACCCGGTTTTTTATTGAACAAGCGCTTACCTACCAGGAAGCTGAAATGAAAGCCCGCACAAAATACGGTGAGCGGGTGACTATTTTACAACACGAGACGGTAAAAATCCGCGGCGGGTTCCTCAATCTTTTTTCACAAGACGGAGTGAAAATCACAGGTATTATCCCTGCCCCTTCTTTCGCCCGCACAGCTCCCCGAACGCAGGATATTCAAACGCATACGGCAAAAGCGGCACAGACTGCGGCTCCTGGGGCGACAGTTTCAAACTTCGCTGAGGAAAAAGAAAAAATTCTTGCGTTGACAAACGCACGGTCTTCGCAAAATGCCGCGCCTTCATCCAAGGAAAGCGGCGCTTCCAAAGAAAGCGGCGCTTTGAAACAGAGCGACGCACTTAGTGAAGTTTTGGCGGAAGTCAAAACCATCAAGGAAAAGCTTGAACAGCAGGGGCTTGCAGGTTCAAGGGAAGATCATCCTACGCTTAACCGCATCGAAGACATTCTTATATTAAACGATTTTCCCACAGCATATCGCAAGTCGCTTTTGGATCGGGTGAGAAAAGAGATTCCCCTTGCCGCTTTGGAGAACTATCAAGAAGTGCAGGAAAAAGTGCTTTTGTGGATAGGGGAGAGCATCAAGATTTTCCAAAACGACAAGTTTAACGTGCGCCCCCGCATCATAATACTTGTCGGTCCCACAGGTGTTGGNAAGACAACTACAATCGCCAAACTCGCGGCGAACTTCGGCATTGACGGCAAGGCAAATCAGAAACGCAAAATCGCCCTTGTCACAATTGACTCTTACCGCATCGGCGCGCGGCAGCAGTTGGAAAAATACGGGGAGCTGATGGACTTCCCNTGTTACTCNGTTGTCGATCATGATGAGATGAAAAAAACAATCGCCGCAAACTCCGAAAGCGTAGACCTTTTCCTCATNGACACTGTGGGAAGAAACCCGCGCGATATGTTACAATTGGCTGAGATGAAGCAATTGCTTGATGCTTGCGGCACGCTTGCCGANGTGCATCTGGCGCTGGCGGCAACGACAAAGGCAAGTGACATTTTGGAAATACTCAAGCAATTTGAAGCCTTCGATTACCGCTCGGTGGTTGTCACCAAACTGGATGAAACTATACGCACAGGCAATGTGATTGGGGCACTGGCGGAAAAGGGTAAAAGCATTTCATACATAACAAACGGACAAAAAGTGCCCACCGATATACGTCGTGCTTCAGTAGTTCAATTTTTAATAAACCTTGAAGGGTTTTTGATAAACAGAATAAGATTGGAAGAGCGGTTCCCGGATGACAGCCGGGAACAAATGCAGAAGTGGAGATAGTTAAATGGAAGATCAGGCTGAAAGACTAAGGGAGATTATGCGCCAGCGTAATGAGGGATCAGGTTCTGGTGACGGGAGCGGGGAGAAAACCGCCGAAAAACCCGCTGAAAAAACTACCGAAAAAACTACCATCAAAGACTCTGTGCAAAAGCCGCCTGAGCCTCTGGGAGCACCTGAGTCGAAGAGTGCGAAGGCTTCCAAAACCCGCATAATCACCATCACAAGCGGAAAAGGCGGGGTGGGAAAAACCAATGTGTCGGTGAACATGGCGCTTGCATACGCGCGGCTTGGGAAAAAGGTCGTTGTCATGGATGCCGATTTGGGGCTTGCCAACGTCAACATAATGCTTAACATGGTGCCCCGTTATACGCTTTACGACATGATTCGCAAGAAAAAGACTATGCAGGAAATAATGGTGGAAACCGATTACGGCATTTCCATTGTTGCCGGTGCTTCAGGCTTTTCCAAAATAGCAAACCTTACCGACGAAGAAAGGCAGAACTTTATCGATCAGCTTAACTCCCTTTCTTTCGCCGANATCATCATCATCGACACAAGCGCCGGCGTTTCAAGCAACGTACTTGACTTCATCGCCGCCGCCGATGACGCGGTAATCATCACAACGCCTGAACCCACTGCAATTACTGACGCATACGGCATCATCAAGATTATCGCCTCTGAATACGAAAGCCTTGATATGGAACTGAAATTGGTGGTCAACCGCGTCAAAGGATCGATTGAGGCGAAAAAAGTCGCCGACAGAATGACGCATATCGCAGGGCAATTTTTAAACCTTAAAGTGGATTACCTGGGCTTTATCTACGATGACCCGGTTGTTTCGCAGGCGGTGCTTCGCCAAAGGCCGTTTATGGTTATTGATCCCAGGTGCAAGGCGAGTATGTGTGTCCAGCATATTGTAAGCAAAATGGAAAAAGGCGAACTAAAGCCTTCAGGCGGCGGTTTCACTTCAATGTTGAAGCGGCTTTTCAGTAAAACTTAAGCGGAGGGGTAAAAAGGGTGTTAAACATACGAGCGTGCGCTTTTATCGCCGCTGCCGCGTTTATTTTGTCTTTACTCATAGGTATTTTTACCCGTTCCGCCATGCCCTTGCTCATTTTGCGTCCGGTTTTATTCGCCTGCCTTTTTTTCGCACTTTCGCTTATAATAACGCAGCTTATAAGCCGTTACTTGCCTGAACTTTTGGAGGAAGGCTTCAGTTCTGACACAAGTTTTCTTCCGGGCTCGCATATTGATATCACAGAAGGCGGTGATCCTTCAAGTTTAACGCCAGGGAATTTCNCAAACGATTCTGAAACNCAGCCGTCTTTTATGGGCGCGCAGCCTGACAGTTCGGATGACAGCATTGGACATATTTCAGAGCTTGGGACAANAATTGCAAGCCGCTTTGANAGTACGGGAAACAACTTACAATCTACGGGTATAGACGCGAATTCACAAAGCGGATACAATGAGAAGGGGNCTTCGGCATCCTTGGGCAGCTTAGAAGCCATGCCNGAAGCAGGTGATTTCATGCCGTGGGAGCCTTTNCCGNTGTCAGGCGGCTTTGGCGGGCAGGTAGCGAATGAGGATAGGCGGGAGCCTTCGNCGGCGGCAGCGAGTGCCGCGCCCCCAATGCCGAGTTTCGAGAGTAAGGCTGGCGCCCAGGCAAGTCAAAGTTCGTTTAGCGGTTTCGCTGATCTGGACAGCATGGCNGGTGCTTTTTCTTCTTCCGCTTCTGAAAGGGGGTCAGAAACCGGGGGGTATTCTTCGCCTTCAAAAAGGTCGAAGGCGCAGAAGGAAGCCAGTTGGGCAGAGGATTTTAATGCAAAACAAATGGCGGAAGGTATTAGAACCGCATTAAAGAAGGATAAAGAGGGATAGTATGGGGAAAATCCCTGGGAATAAACAAGAAGCTTATTCTGAGGAACAACAAAAAGAAGACGCGCTCTGGATTGAATACCGGGGAACCAGGGACTTAAAGATCAGGGAAGCGTTTATCAAGCAATATGCTCCTCTGGTAAAGTACGTTGCCGGAAAAGTGGCTGTTGGTATGCCGCAAAACGTGGAGTTTGACGACCTTGTCGGCTTTGGNGTTTTCGGTCTGCTTGACGCNATTGACAAGTTTGATCCGGAAAAGAATGTCAAGTTTAAAACGTATGCGGTTACAAGAATACGCGGGGCCATATTCGATGAGCTGCGCTCTATTGACTGGGT
>WQRS01000036.1 GCA_009786615.1 Treponema sp.
ACGGCGCGACAGGCGGCGGGACAGGCAACGGTGCGACCGGGGGCGGCTCGGCAACGGGTGGTGGCGCAGGTTCCGCTTCGACAAGAGCGGGCGGCGCGTCAATTACGTCAGGTTCCGGCGTTTCAAACTCCAAAGGGGGAAATTCAGGCAGGTTAAGTTCCGGCGGGAAATTCTGCCACGGGAAATCTTCCCAGGCAAACGGCGGCAATAAGTTCACCGGTTCTGCCCCAGGCTCCAATGCCGCCAGTTCTTCCGGCGCGGGTTCCGCGGGTTCACCTATGTAGTCGATGTAATCGGCATATTCATCGTCATAAGCTATCAACTGGTCTTCATCAATTTCCTCTTGCGCCTGCTGAACCGTTCGGCAGGAAAACAAAAAAGGCAAAAGGAAAATTACGAACAACACAAGCGGTAAGTTAAGTTTAATTTCTTGCGGTAATCTTTTCACGCTATTCTCCCATATAGCTTCATTCAAGCCACAATAGTTTTGCTACTGTAGCTTTATTATCGGGTTATCGAACGTTTTCCATAATTTCATCCACGGCTGATTGAATTACGCTCTGCCAAAAGTCAGGCGCTCCCGGCGCTGTCCAATGAGGTAGAATGTCCTCAATTGACCAAAATTGCCGCGGTTCCCGCTCCGGAATAAAACCGGGAATAAAGTCAGGCTCGGCGGGAATGAAAAGTTCATCTTGAGAAATGGCATGAATTGGCAGCGCGGCTGAGGGAACCCCCTGTCCGCCGGTGCTTAATGCCACGGCGATTGTAATAAGAATCAACAAAAAGACCACAATGCCGCATGTGATGAAAAATACGGGCGGTTTTTTATCAAGCGCCAGATTCTTGAAGGAAAAGTTTTTAAGCGAAAGTTTTCCAAGTGAACGCTTTAAAAAATCCAACTTTCCGGATGTTTTACTTTTTGGCTGGAAATCCTCAACTTCAGGCTCGTCTATTTCAAACTGGTCTGTTTCAAACTCATCCGGTTCACTTTCATTAACTTCTTGTGCCGCAGCTTTCTGCTTTGCTGCCGGGCGGATCGAACCCAGGTTCTGCAACAGTTTGACTATGAAGGCGCCCATTTTTTCGACCGCCTTTTTCGCCTCAGGCACCAATACCTGCAATGCATTTGCAGATTGTTTGAGTAAGTTCTGCGCTATCTCTTTCCCAATCAAAAATATTTTCAAAACTTACCAAAAGTATATACACAAAAAAGAGAAATGGAAAGTCTGCACCAGCCCTTTGCGGAAATCCGCTCTTTTTGTTATACTCATTCATTATGACGGTAGAAATTAATTCGCACGGCAACGGGGCGTGTCCTTTGTGCAGTTCGTCCGGAAAATGCCGCGTGCAAGCCAGGCTTGTGCAGGCTGTTGGTGAGTTTTCGGAATCGGACAACCCTATGGAGTTGGTGGTATATTCCTGCCCGCTTTTTCAGGAGAATTCCGAACGTGAATGAACGACTTGATTCCTTGCTTACACGCTACGAAGAACTTGCACTTTTGGCGCAGGATCCTAATCTTTCTAAAGACCACAACAAATACCGGGAAGTAATGAAGGAATACTCTCATTTGGGAGAAATTGCTTCTGCTGACGGGGAGGTAAAGGCGCTTTCCAAGCAGTATGAGGACTTAAAAGTGCTCGTTTCTGAGGAAAAAGACGCCGAAATGCGCGAGCTTGCAAAAGAGGAAATGCGCGAACTTGAGGCGCGCCTTTCGCAGGCGCAGGAGCGCTTGAAGTTTCTNCTTATTCCCCGTGATCCGCTGGATGAGAAAAACATCATCATGGAAATACGCGCGGGAACCGGCGGTGAGGAAGCGGCGCTTTTTGTGTCTGACCTTTTCCGTATGTATTCCCGCTTTGCCGAAACGAAAAGCTGGAAGTTTGAAATTATGAATAGCAACGAAACCGAACTTGGCGGCTTTAAGGAAATTGTTTTTTCAATAAGCGGGAAAAACGTGTACGAAAACCTCCGCTATGAATCAGGCGTTCACCGTGTNCAGCGCGTTCCTTCGACAGAGGCTTCAGGGCGCATTCACACGTCCGCCGTTACCGTTGCGGTTTTGCCNGAAGCTGACGAGACGGAAATTGATATCCGCCAGGATGANTTGCGNATTGACGTNATGCGNGCGGGCGGCCCGGGCGGGCAAAGCGTCAACACCACAGATTCCGCCGTTCGTATCATCCACCTTCCAACCGGGATTACAGTTCACTGCCAGGACGAAAAAAGCCAGATTAAAAACAAAGCCAAAGCGATGCGAATTTTGCGGGCGAGGATTTATGAGATGGAGGAAGCAAAAGCCGCCGCCGAACGCTCCGAAGCGCGCAAGAGCCAAGTCGGTTCGGGGGATCGTTCCGAGCGGATACGGACTTACAATTTCCCCCAGAACCGCCTGACCGATCACCGGATCAATTTGACCTTGTATAAGCTTGATCTTGTCATGCAAGGCGATGTCGAAGAACTTTTTGACACGCTTAAACTTTCCGCGCGTGAAGAGCTTTTGCGCGACCCGACTGCGTAAATCTCAAAAATTGCATCAATGACGATTCGGACGATTCGCCAAGTGCTTTCGGAAGGGAAGCGGCTTCTTCGCAGTATGCCTGCCGGCGCATCCAATGTCACCGCGTTGGATGCCGGGCTGCTTCTTGGCGAAGTG
This sequence comes from Treponema sp., assembly GCA_009786615.1. The sequence goes on from WQRS01000036.1 coordinate 2,655, forward strand.
CTTTGCAAAAACCGCACTGAGCTGCTTATGCACGAAAACGATGAGGTAAGCGAAGCGGACAGCGCGCATTTTTTTAGTCTTATTCAAAGGCGGCTTGACGGGGAATGTGTTGCGTACATTCTGGGGCGCAAGGAGTTCAGGGGGCTTGAGTTTGCCGTGAACCGCCATGTCCTTGTCCCACGCCCGGACACAGAAACGCTTGTGGAAGCGGCGCTTGAGTTAATTGACCGGAGAACGAATGCGGAAGCAGGCAAAGGCATTTCCGTATTTGACTTGTGTACAGGTTCCGGGGCGGCGGCAATTTCCCTGAAAAGCGAACGCCCATTTCTCACCGTTACCGCCTCCGACATTTCAGCGCCCGCACTGGAAACAGCGCGTTTGAACGCCGCCCGCCTTTTGCCTGAAACACCCGATGATATACGCTTTGTTCAAAGCGACCTGTTTGATAACTTCCGTGCGGAAGGCATTTCCTGCAAGTTCGACATTATCGTTTCTAACCCGCCGTACATCTGCTCAAACGCGATTGCCGGTCTTGCGCCTGAAGTGCGCGGTGAGCCGCACCTTGCACTTGATGGGGGTGAAGACGGGTTAGACCTTATCCGGAAAATCATCGCACAGGCGGGGGAATACCTTGCGGCGGACGGGTGGCTTTTCATCGAGGCTGACCCCGCACAAATGCTTGAGATTGAAGCTATTGCCGCGGCGCACGGATTCGGCGGGTTTAGGATTTTCAGCGACCTTTCAGGCAAAGCGAGAGTTTTTGGCGCGGAGTTGCTGTGATTTTTGCGTTTTTTATACGTTTTTACCCCATTTACATTGATCTTTTAGCCATTAGTGGATATAGTTCAAACAGTTGGTAATAATTTGAAAATATTTACGTCCATTTGCCTGTGCTGAAAAATCGAAGTTGCCCCACAGAAACAATATGAAAACAAACAAACCTAACAGGCAGAACAGAATGAGTTTCCCGCCCGCTGTAGCAGGCAATTATGTTGTTGGTTGTACGTGGCACTGGTTTATAACAACTACAAATAATTTGGAACTGTACCGCCAAAGATAGGGCAAACTAAAATTTCACGGCAACTTCTGATGTATAAGAGTATAAGAGAGGTATTATATGAAAAATATGAAGGTATCTACAAAACTGATCGTTAGCTTTTTGATTGTTGGCGGGTTGGCTGTAGCGGTAGGCGGAGTAGGTGTTTTCGGGATGATGCAAATTTCCGACTCCGGTTCTTATAAGTATGAAAACATAATCGAACCGATGCCGCATCTATCCAGTGCAGAACGGACGTTGCTTATGATACGGATTCATGTACGCGAAATGGTCATGGCGGCGATGATGGGTGACTTTGCATTAGTCGAAATAGAGTTTGAAAACATTTTAAACTTGTTACCTGTTTTGGATGAATACATGACCTCTTACAGGGCTTTAATAAGGGCTCCTGAAGTGATACGCATTTTTGATGAGGCCCGCTTATTATACGAAAACAGCCTTTTGCCTGTTGTCATATCTATATACGAGGCATCCCGAATAGCCGACATTCCCGCTGTTTTAGCCGCGATGGAACTTTGTCGCTACAGCCTTGAATCGCGTACTGGCGAATATCCATGCCGTTACCACAACCCTCTCCAATAACGCAGCCAACGTTAAAGAGCTTCAGGAATCGTCGGATACGGGCAGATCCAGTTTGCAAGAAGTAGTATCGGACATTCAGGAAATCGCGCGTGAGTCTGAGTCCCTTCTGGAAATTAACTCGGTGATGCAGAATATCGCAAGCCAAACAAACCTGCTTTCGATGAATGCGGCAATTGAGGCAGCTCATGCCGGGGAATCAGGCAGAGGTTTCGCGGTTGTAGCAGGCGAGATACGCAAGCTTGTGGAATCTTCCAGTGCGCAATCCAAGACTATCGGCAGTGTATTAAAAACGATTAAAGGCTCTATCGATAAAATCACTCGTTCCATCAACAATGTTATAAACAGATTTGAGGCGATAGATATGAGCGTAAAAACGGTTGCCGAACAAGACCAGAGCATTCGTGTCGCAATGGAAGAGCAGAACCATGAAGGTCAGCGGGCGCTACAGGCTTCCGGGCAAGTCGGAGAAATAACGCAGCAGGTAAAAGGCGGGACTCTGGAAATGCATGAAGGCAGCAAGGAAGTTATTCAGGAAAGCAAGAAATTAGAGAAACTGACGCAGAAAATAGCCAGCGGCATGAATGAGATGGCGGCAGGCACGGAACAAGTGAACAAGGCGGTGAGCGCTGTAAATGAGTTAAGCGGCAAAACGAAGGACAATATATCTTCATTGGCGCAGGCGGTTTCGCTGTTTAGGGTTTAGAAAACCTCACGGGGCGGAGCAGGTTCACCATGCAAATGTTTTCTCACCCCGCCGCCCGCCGTTGGGGGATTTTGCTTTTTCTTGACTTCTGCTCATAGCTGCTTTATACTGACCACTTGGGCAAGCCCCAAGGAGGCTACATGGCGAAAGTGGAGCTTAAAGGGATAAGCAAAATCTTTGAAAGCGGCATCCGGGCGGTGGATAATGCCAGCATACTCGTTGAGGATAAGGAATTTGTGGTGCTTGTCGGACCGTCAGGCTGCGGAAAATCGACAACATTGCGGATGGTTGCCGGGCTTGAAGAGATTTCTGAAGGTGAGCTTTATATAGACGGCGAACTCATGAACGATGTACAGCCAAAAGACAGAAATATTGCGATGGTGTTCCAGAATTACGCCTTGTATCCCCATATGTCAGTTTATGACAACATGGCTTTCAGCCTTAAAATAAAAAAGGTCGATAAAGCCGAAATCGCAAGCCGCGTCAACGAAGCCGCCCGCATTCTTGACATTGAAAAATTGCTCACCCGCAAGCCAAAAGCTTTGTCGGGGGGACAGCGGCAGCGAGTGGCTGTCGGGCGCGCGATTGTGCGCAATCCCAAAGTCTTTCTCTTTGACGAACCGCTTTCCAACCTTGACGCGAAGCTCCGTGTGCAAATGCGCGCTGAACTTTCAAGNCTTCATCAGCGGCTTAACGCGACGATGATCTACGTCACCCACGATCAGGTTGAAGCGATGACAATGGCAGATAAAATCGTTGTAATGAAGGATGGGAAGATTCAGCAAATCGGCTCTCCTTTAAATCTGTATAATTTTCCTTCAAACAAGTTTGTTGCGTCTTTTATCGGCTCACCGCCCATGAACTTTCTTGTTGTCAAAGCGCTGGAGGAAAACGGCTCGGTTGCCCTTGACGGCGGTACGTTTAAAATCCGCCCTGCTGCAGAGCATGTGGAAAAATTAAAAGCGTACTTGGGCAAGGAGCTGTATTTTGGTATAAGACCGGAAGACTTAATCCTTCAAAAGAACGCGGGTGAAGAAAACATCATTCCAATGTTAGTCAATGTTGTCGAGCCGCTTGGCGCGGAAACGCACCTTTTGCTTTCCGCCAACAATCAGCCTGTAACTGCGCGCACAGAACCTCACCACGAGTTTAATTCAGGCGATACGGCAAGCTTTTCCCCGCGCCTTGAAAAAGCCCGGTATTTTGAGAAGGAAACGGAACTTTCGATACTGACGGTGTAAAAGGCGCTTGCTTTTAGCCCACCACAACAAAGTCGCTGAAAAACAATGTTTGGATTTGACCAAGCCGTAAAATGGCGTTCATTCTGCGAAGAAGCTCCGCCCGCAAAGCTTCCTCGTTCTGCGTTTGCAGTTCCGCAGCCGGAAACGAGCCGATATACACCCTGATAATTTCACGTAACTCGCCAAGCCTTAGCGCCAGCTCTTCGGTGAACGCGCTGTCGTGCGGGTTGAAATTAAACGTTACAAAAAGTATTGCCATGCCTGGTTCAGGATCGGCGGTGGGAATGCGAAGCCGTCCAAGACCGGTGAATGTCTGCTGGTAAGCGCCGCCGTGCAAAGCCTGCGCGTTACGGTAAGCGGCTAAATCCCCGGAAGCCGAAGTTCCTGATACCACGCTGTAAACCGTTCCTCCAATTAAAATTACTCCCAGCGTTAAAAGGCAAACAAATAAAGCCCGTTGTAACGATGCGAGTATCCAAGACCGCTTATTTTCTTTTTGTACCATAACTGATTATGTACGCTACTGACTATTCATTGTCAAGTGTTTTTGTTAATAATAAGGCTATATTTAGCAGGGTTGGAGGATTTTGTGATTGTAAGACGGAATGACATGATGGTTGAAAACAAAGAAAAGCTGCGGGACGGAGAAGGGATTACTCAAATTACCCATTTTGCAAGCCCCGATACACAAAAAAATGCCCGNCTGGTATCAGAAATCACTTTGCAGCCGGGAGCAAGCATAGGTTACCATCAGCATGATGCGGAAACGGAATATTATCTTATTATTTCAGGAACAGGACTTGTAGACGATAACGGCGCGGAAACGGAAGTCAAACAAGGCGATGCGGTGATTACCGGAAACGGCGCTTACCACAGCATAAAAAACACTGGGAATGTTCCCCTTGTTTTCCACGCGATTATTGTAACATACTAGGCGCATGATTGACATAAGAAGCGATACAGTAACAAAACCGACAGATGCCATGCGCAGCGCAATGGCTAAAGCCGAAGTCGGGGACGATGTTTATGGCGAAGATCCCACAGTCACCAAACTGGAAGAAATGGGCGCGGAAATGCTTGGCAAAGAGGCGGCGCTGTTTGTGCCGTCAGGCACTTTCGGCAACCAGCTTGCGCTTTTTACGTGGTGCCAGCGCGGAAGCGAAGTGCTTTTGGGCGAGGAGTGCCACATAATACAACACGAGGCGGGAGCGGCATCAGTTATCGCAGGTGTGCAGACCAGGGCGATTTCCGCGCCAAACGGCATATTGACTGCGCAGGCGCTGCGCAAGAGACTGCGCGCGCGCGAGCTTCATTCACCTGCCACTTCTTTAATTTGCACCGAAAACGCCCACGCAATGGGGCAAGTCGTACCGCTTGCAGCGCTTGATGAAGTTCGCGCTGTCGCTGATGAGTGGAAACTGCCCATACACATGGATGGTGCGAGGGTTTTTAATGCGGCGGCGGCTTTGGGCTGCACGGCAAAAGATGTTGCGGCGCATGCGGATTCGGTTATGTTTTGCCTTTCAAAAGGGCTTTGCGCGCCTGTGGGCTCTTTGCTTGCAGGCACAAAAAAGTTTATTGATGAAGCGCGGCTTAAGCGTAAAATTATGGGCGGCGGATTGCGTCAGGCAGGTATTCTTGCAGCCGCAGGAATTTTGGCTTTGAAAGATCATACCGAGAGACTTTTTGAAGATCATGCTCGGGCAAAAAAAATAGCTGCCGCGCTTGAAAAAATTCCAGGCATTGTTATAAACACGCAGGAAGTGCACATCAACATGATTTTCTTTTCATGGAGCGCGGCAAATGATCCGAAAAAATCCGCGTCTATCATTGAAACTTTTAAGAAGCACAATGTTGTGATAAGCCACCGNGGCGGCGGGCTTTTCAGGTTTGCCACGCATTATTGGATTGGGGATGATGAAGTTGAAATTATACTGAAAGCTTGCAGGGAAGCTTTTACCGGGGGCTGATTGTTGAGTGCTTACCAGAAACGCCGCGAGGCTGTCTTTACATGGATGGTAGAGGAAAGGATACATCTGCTTCTTTTTGAAGACACCGAAGCCCGCCGCGATCCGGCCGTTCGCTGGCTTACAGGGCATCCCGGCGATGCGCTGCTTTTCCTCTGTTCAGACGGCCGCTCACTGATTGTTCCCTGGGACATTAACCTCGCGATGCTTCATGCAAATGTGGAAACTATGGTTCCTTACGTTGAGTTTGGCAGGCAGCCAATTACCGCTCTGCGTGGAGCAATCGAGTATTTTAAGATTCCATTCGGAGTGAAAATTGAAATTCCCTGCACAACTTCATATCCGCGCTTTTTAAACTTTGTCGAGGAGTTTTCTGACTTTGATATTATCTGCCGGGAAGGCGGTGCGCAAGCGGAGATTGAAAAAAATCGCGCGGTGAAAGACGAGGCAGAAATAAATATTTACCGCAAAATATGCACGATGACTGATGAGATTATAGATCAGGTTGAAACGCGAGTGCGTTCTGGCAATTTGCAGACAGAAGTTGATGTTGCGCTTTTTATTGAAGCGGAATGCAGAAAAATGGGCTGTGAGGGAACGGGCTTTCACACAATTGCCGCAGGCCCGACGCGGAGTTTTGGCATTCACGCGTTTCC
>WQRS01000037.1 GCA_009786615.1 Treponema sp.
TGTAAGCGTCCAAGCGCTTCAATGCCCGCAATAAGGCGGTCAATTCCAATACTTGTTCCAACACCGGTCAGCGCATTTTTCTTGTCGGCGGTATAAAGCCCGACAAGGTTATCGTAGCGCCCCCCTGAGCAGATTGACCCGATTTCAGGCATTTCCGCAAGAAACGACTCAAAAACAACGCCGGTATAATAATCAAGCCCGCGTGTTATGGAAGGGTCAAGTTCCACGCAATCAGTGATGTTTGCGTCTTCCATGTATTTATAAATTAAGCTAAGGCGATCAGACTCATCGCATGGGCCGGAAGCGGCAGTCATTGCAACCAGCGTTTGTGAGAAATCGCCTTTTATTGCGATGTAATCCAGTATTTGGGAAGCCTTATCGCTGCCCACCGATTGCGCCAAAAGCGCCAAAGTTTCTTCGTGGCCAATTTTTGCCAGCTTGTCAACCGCCCTGAGTATATCAACGGAAAACTCAAGCACCCCAAGCCGGCTTAAAAAGCGGTTAAAAAGACCGCGGTGGTTCAAGCGGATAATGACCTTTCCGCCTGAAATTGCCGGCAGAGTTTTTGCCATCATGTGCAGTATTTCAAAGTCCGCGGCGGCGCTGTCGCTTCCTATGATGTCCATATCGCATTGGGTGAATTCCCTGTAACGCCCGCGCTGGGCATTTTCGCCGCGCCAAACTTTGGCAATGTGGTAGCGCTTAAACGGAAAGGAAAGGCTTTCGCGGTGTTCGGCAAGGAAACGGGCGAATGGAACGGTAAGGTCAAAACGCAGCGCCACATCGCGATCCCCGTTGTCCTTAAAGCGGTATATCTGCTTTTCCGTTTCCCCGCCGCCTTTGCCCAAAAGAATCTCCGCATATTCAAGCGCCGGCGTGTCTATCGGCACAAAGCCGTACGAACGAAAATAATGCTCGATTTTTTCAACAAGGTTTTTGCGGGCAATTTCTGCAGCCGGTAAAAAGTCACGGAATCCTTTAAGAACTCTAGGTTCGATATAATCAGCCATAACATCCTCTAATTCATCAAGTTTGAAGTGAACACTTAGGAACTATACCAGTAATAGTCTCTTTTTTCTACTCACCTCAGTTTGAAATTTTGCCGCAAAACTTCGAGTTCCACAGCAAGCGCATTGTATTTTGTTTAATCAATTAGGCGTAATTTAAGATGATTTTATTTTTAACCCTTGTTTTTTGCTCTTTGGTTTACTAGATTTTTGAATATGAAAAAGCTACTTTTTGCAGCGCTTTTTATTGCCGCCGCCTTACCAACATTCGCGCAACAACATAGATCAGACTGGGAAGACGATCGCCGCATGACCGTTACCACCAATCTCTTCCCGCTTGTCACCGGGGCATTTTTAACCGGGTTCGGCATGGAAGCCGGATTTGAATACGCCCCTGTAGCTTCAGCATCGATTAAGCCAAGCGTCCGTGTAATTACCTTTAATCCTGTAGGGTTTTCCGGCATAGACATAGACATAGACGCTCCGAGCGTCAGATTTTGGCTTTTGCGCGCAAGTTTGGAAGGGCGCTGGTATCCGCAAAACAAATATGCGAAAGGCTGGTTTTTGGGTGGAAGTCTTCAGTTCCAAACCATTGGCGCAAATGCCTCCTTCAATTTGGATGATGAGGCTATCAGTGCTTCGCAGTGGTTTAACATGTTAAGCCTTTTCGCCCGCGCAGGTTACAAAGTAGTTTTTCCAAGCACAAGCAGGGTGGCTTTTGTAATGGAACCGCAGGTGGATCTTGGCTGGGTTGTATACAGCGACATCCCGCGAATGCCTGGCGGAATTGACTCCACCTTGCACTGGTTTTTGGGTGCCTCGCTTGTCAGGACAAGCCTCTTGTTCGGCGTTGCTTTTTAATCGCCGCGTTTGAAAGGCTATCTGGAAGCAACCAACCCGCCGTAGAATAGCGGTTGGTTGGTTAAATATCCTCAAAGCGGATTCCCTCGCCTGAAGGTATAAATTGCGCGGCTCGCCTTCCGATGACACTTTGCTCCCACTCAGGTGAAAGACCCGGACGCAGGTTTTTTTCACTTCGCAGGCAGGCAATCATGTCTTTTTGAATGATAACGCCTTTTTCAATTGGTTTAAGCGCCCGTATACTGCGGTTTGTCCGCATATAATTTGCTGCCTCACTTGGAGCAAGCCGTTTTATCCCGTCCCCAAGCACCTGCTCAACAAGTTCGCTCCCTCTTTCCTGCCGCATCGCGGCGATTGTGTTTTCTTCACCGTTAATTTCAGCCGCCCTTACCGCCTTTACCATTCTTGCAAACTGGTCAGGCGGCAGGGCAATAGGGTCGTCAAGTCCTTCTTCCGATTGCGACAAGCAAAAGTGCTTTTCAATTGCGGCAGCCCCAAGTGCTCCGGCCAAAGCGGGAACCAATTCCGGGTCAAGGCTGTGATCGCTTATACCGACAGGAATCCCGAAAATCTTGGAGAGATTTCGCATAACGCGCAGGTTGTACTCAGTTTCAGGTGCCGGATAGGAAGTTACGCAATGCAGGAGACAAATACTTGAACTAAAATTTCCGCTTTGCAAAAGTAAAGAAAGCGCATATTCGATATCGCGTAACTTTGAAACCCCCGACGATAGGAAGATAGGCAGGTTGTAACGGGCAACTTCTGAAAGCAAACCGGTATAGTTTAATTCAGGGGAAGCTATTTTTATGCACTGAGGCTTTAACGAGTTTATTGCGCGCGCACTTTGTAAGCCAAAAGGCGTGCATAAAAAAATCAGCCCCGCCTTTTCTACTTTTTCCTTCAACTCGGCAAAAAACGAAAGGGGAAGTTCCAGTTTTTTAAAACGCTCATACAAGGCGATGCTCCCGCCGGGCAAAATCACATTGCCTGTGGCAGGGTGCAAAATCTCATCGGCAAAGACCATTTGGAACTTTATGCAGTCTGCTCCCGCTTCTTTGGCAGCGTTTATGAGTTCTGATGCCTTTACCATGTCGCAGCCGTGGGAAGTCCCAAGTTCGGCGATTATCAGGGCTTTCCCCGAACCAAACTCTACCCCATTTATGGAAAATTTGTGAGTTTTCACTTTTCCCCCCTGTACTTTTTTGCCGGAATACAGTATNCTATTCAGGTGATGATTGATTTTCGGCTGTTTTTGGCAAAATCGATTNTTAATTATAATCAAGGAGATTGANACTATGAAGACGCTTAATTGTGATGTTTGCCACTGTATTCTGCATGCTCCGGTGAGCGGGCGCAACTATTTTCATCTTGCCCACAGGGACGTTTGTGAAGCCTGCCACGATAAGTTGCAGTTACAAATAAAACCTGTTATCAGGACAAAGATGCCGTTTGATTATTCGTGGTACGGCGCTTTAGTGCAGGAGTCTATCGAAAAAGCTGTTCAAAAAGGCAGATTTGACGTAAAATAGCCTTCGTTGCTGATTGCACAGCGATGCGTTTTGATAAACGCCGCTTGTGCATCGGTTTCGAATCGNAGCAGAAAAGCTTANAGAAAACTTTTTTCGGACTTAGATATAGGTTGTCACATGAGCCTCTTTCAAAATTAGGTTGATTTTGGAGGGGGTTTCGTGTGTGTATATTTCCTGATGTGGTAAAAGGCCAAAGTCAGGGCGGATCGATCGAAGGAGCAGTTATGTCAGGCCACAGTAAATGGGCGACAATCAAACACGCAAAAGGTGCTGCCGATGCCAAGCGCGGGCAGGTTTTTACCAAACTTATTAAAGAGATTTCCATTGCCGCAAGAATGGGCGGCGGAAACCCGGACGGAAACCCCAGGCTTAGAACAGCCATTATCAAAGCCCGCGGCGCGAATATGCCCAAGGATAATATTGACCGGGCAATCAAAAAAGGAACCGGGGAACTTGAAGGGGTCAATTACGAGGAGCTTACCTACGAGGCGTATGCCTCAGGCGGGGTCGCCTTGCTCATTTATGTGCTTACCGACAACAAAAACCGCGCCGCGGCAGATGTCAGGAACATTCTCACCAAAGCCGGCGGACAATTGGCAACTGCGGGATCTGTCTCAAGGCTTTTTAGGAGGCAGGGAATTATTACGCTGGACGGTGAGAAATACTCTGAAGATCAAATTATGGAAGTTGCCATTGAAGGCGGGGCTGAAGANGTGTCGCTTTCTGACGGCATTATTGAAGTTACAACTTCCACCGATGACTTTGAAGCGGTTGTAAATGCTTTAAGCGAAAAAGAGTTTGAAACCTTAAGTGCTGAAGTGAGCATGGTTGCAGAAGCCGATGTTTCATTGGATAATGAGGCAACCGCTAAGGTGCTTAAGCTCATAGACAAGCTTGAGGAAAATGACGACGTGCAAAACGTCTACTCCAATATCAGTATTCCCGACGGGTTCCAGGCTGACTAAAAAAAAGCGTATTATAGGCGTTGACCCGGGCTTGGCCAGTACCGGCTGGGGAGTGCTTGAGATGACGCGCGGTAAGCTCCTTTATGTTGCCCACGGCTGCATACAGACAACAGCAAGCGAGCCGCGCGGAGAGCGCCTTTTATCTATTTACAAATCTTTTGTTACCGTATTAAAAACTCACAAACCCGTTTCTGCGGCGATTGAGAACCTCTTCTTTGGAAAAAATGCTTCCAGCGCGATGGCGGTGGCAGAATCGCGCGGTGTTTTGCTTTTGGCTCTTGCGGCAGAAGGGATTCAAGTGGCTGAACTTACTCCTAACGCGATAAAAAAATCTGTGGTGGGGGTTACAAAAGCAGACAAAAGCCAGGTTCAGGAAATGGTGCGCGTTATTTTGGGGCTTAAGCAGNCGCCAAAACCTGACCATGCCGCAGACGCTTTAGGCGCCGCAATTTGTGCCGCGCATCATAGCGGCGGCGATCAAATAGAGGTGCACTTTTAGGGAACCACGTGTGTTGCGGATTAGGAAGTCTGCGCTGCTATTAAGCAGCGTGCGGCGTGGGAAAAAGAAACCTAAATGTAAGCCCGGAATCAGAACTCGAGACATTTATCGTGCCGTTATACGACTTCACAAGATCCTTTACCAGGCTTAAACCGACTCCCTGTCCGGCGGCAGTTGTCACGGTATCGGCAGTGCTAAACTCCGGGGTGAAAACTACTTTTAAAAGGGTATTTCGACTAACATCTTGAACACCGGGGTGCATCTTAAGGTATTTCCTTTTGATTTTTTCCCAGTCAAAACCGCCACCGTCATCGGAAAACATAACTTCAACTTTGTCATCAATCGATTTTATGCTGTACGATAAGAGTCCACGAGGATTCTTCTTTTTGCGGGCGCGCTCATCTTGAGTTTCAATGCCGTGGTAAATGGAATTCCGTATTAATTGCAATAAAATGTCTTTTATGGGTTTTCGCAAAGGCGATTCAAGCACCTGCATATCAACAGTTCCGTGCACAAGCTCGACTATCTTTCCGGTTGAAAGAGCGGAGCGTTCAATAGCTTTTTTAAGCGATCCGATAAGAACCGCATCCACGAGGTGGGAGGATTTATAATTCTCGATTTTCTTAACCATCGCCAAGTGCGAATCTTTTTCCTGCATTATAGAATCAAGCCGTATGGCAAGACTCAAAATATCACTCTGGGATATTTCNTTCTTCGCAGAGACTACCTTTATATTTTCTTCAAGCGAATGAAGTTTTTCGCCGAAGGTTTCAAGACCCAAAATAAGCGCATTGGCCTTTATTGAATGGACATTTTGAAAAAACCTGGTTACAGCTTCCTTTTCAGAAATATCCTTGTCTTTCAGAGTAGTGTTGATGACATTAAAGTCATTCTCAGCATCTTCGATGAAATCTTGAAAAACAACAGGATCAACCTGGATTACTTCAAAAATCTTCTTCATTTCAAGTTCCTGAGCGTCTTTCTGTGCCTGAAGCTCCCTTTCAAACTCTTTTTCCCTTGAAACATCTTGTATAACACAGACAATTACCGGCTCTGAATCTTCTGATTCTACCAAACGGAATCTGGTACTTAGAATTTTAACGCGGTCATCAACNTTATATTCAAATTCGCCAATGGGGTTTGCTGACTCCAAAACCTTGATAGTTTTTGATTTATCAAAAACCATAGAAAAGTAACCCCGTAGAATTTTTAACTGCGGACCACTCAAGGAAGAACTAAGTACGTCAAGGAAGTTTTTGCCGGCGAGGTCTGAATCATAATACGAGAGGATTGAAATCAGCGGTTTTGAATACAAGGGAAGGATTTTAAGCTCCTTATCCATACGGAAAACGCCGTGGGGGATATTATCTTCCATTGTCCGAATGATGTTCTTCTCTTGTGCAAGCTCAGAGTTAAGCGTTCGCAGTGTCCTTTCGCTCAGCGTTCGTAAGCGCTGAGTTACAATGACAACGCCGGTTATAAAAAGGTAAAAAAGAATATAACGTAAACTTATGAGAGGATCAGGGGCTATTGGAGACAGCGGGGTGAATTTGAATAAAAGTATCGTAATAAACACGAAAATTGTCTGAACNAGACCGACNGTCAACCCNCANAGCAAAATGGCAGTAGGCGGAAAGGCCAAAAGCCAAATTGAAATCCACAAATCCAGCTCGCCTGTGTAAAGAAGGTAAAGCCAATACAGTCCGCAGAAAAAAACCGGGAAAATTGGAATNTATTTATGGGGAACCTTGGTTGTTCGTAAAAGAAAGACACTCGCCGCACAGGACAAAATCATAAATGACTTTATGTAAAGCCTATAGGTAAAAACGCCAACGTACGTTGTGGCAACTATGGTCAAAGGAATGATAAGCAACAAAAAAAAGCTACTTATCGTGGCGTAACTTACCTGTTGACCGCCGTCAAGTGTCGAGTACCGATTCCCTACAACTACAGAGTCAAAAAATCTCCGTACTGCGCCGCTTTTCATTCTCCACCGTTGCTCATTTGGTCACCTCAACTGCTATTGAAAGACAAAATTCATGATTCTCAAAAATTGAGAATGGAATACAAATAATCCTTGTTTTGTCTGACGGCCATACGATCGTATGATCTTTGCCCTTTACAATTGATGGGAGAGAAATTTTTATCCGCAGTTCTTCCTCAAAGTTTTTCTTGACGTTTCCGGCGATGATGTTGATAATCTCACCTACAGCGTCAATTACATCATCGTCCATTTTNTCGTGAGGNACGCCATCAGTCAGTATATCGGTAACCTTACAGGCGGTTGTATCNGTTAACGAAATAGCCACAGCGCCTGACGCTTCACCGGAAAAACCAATAATCCCTGAAATGTCCCAGTCTTTTGAGTATTCACCCCTGGAGGCAAAGAAAACCCGTCCGGCTTTCACTTCGGTACCACAGAAATCGCGAAATACCGCCTCACAGACATCAACAAAAGGCTTGATATATTTCTCCACAAAGACCCCCTAATTTAGTCAAGTATAATTTAAAAAAGTATCTCCGAGACCTTCTCGATAAATACTTTCTCACGCACAGGTTTTACAATATAGTCAGTTGCCCCGTTTTGGAGTGCCTCAACCACATTGTATTTTGCGGATTCGGAAGTTACCATTATAACGGGAAGGTCTTTGTAATCAGGCATACTTCTTACCTTCTTCAAAAACTCCATGCCGTCCATCTCAGGCATATTCCAATCNAGGAAGACTAATGACACTTTGTTAGTCTCAAGAAGGTGATAGGCTTTCTTCCCGTTNTCTGCTTCNAGATAATGGCATGGAACCTTAAGCTCAGAAAAAACATTCTTTACTATGTTTCTCATGACGCGGCTGTCATCAACAACGAGGATAGTCTTCATAGGTTTCAATTGTACATAAAATCCAAAATCTGTCAATACATAAAATTTTGTTTATCAACTGTCGGTAGCGGTTTTATCTTAAAAACACGCAAGTGACTAAGCCTTNTTCCTTTCCATCTCCCAGTATACTATACTANTATAAATGGCGGCATCTTTTTTCGCGGATATGGTTAATCCGCGTTTTAAGTCAGGCTCAATTATCGATATTGCGTCTATAGAACCTCATTCNCCGGGCGGGAAAGTGCTTATNATNAGCGACTTGCACATGGGTTGCGGGCGCNGGGACGATTTTCGCCACAACAGCGATATTGTAAGAACAATTCTTCAAGACTATTATTTTGAAAACGGTTGGCAGTTAATCCTAAATGGGGATATTGAAGAACTTGCAAAAAATTCTTTTAAAAGTATAAAAAATGAGTGGCCGCAAATGTACCGCGTATTTGACCTGTTCGCTTCTGCCGGGCGGCTTTATAAAAATTTGGGTAATCATGATGAAGGGCTCATTTTTGAAAAAAATTACCCGTATCCTCTTTATAACTTTGTTCGCATAGAAACTGGGCTTATACCGATTTATGTTTATCATGGGCATCAATCCTCCAAAGTGTACACCAGTTTTAACTGTCTCATTCGTATTGGGTTAAAATACTTGTTAAAGCCCATTGGCATACGAAATATATCTTCAGCCCGCAGTCCGCGCAGGCGTTTTTCCGTTGAACGTCAGGCTTATGATTTTTCACTTAAAAACAATTGCATTTCTATAATCGGGCACACGCATCGTGCGCTTTTTCAAACACTTGGGCGTTTTGATTATATTAAGTTTGAAATTGAACGACATTGCCGCGATTATCCTAAAGCCTGTGAAAAAGAAAAAAAGCACATTATAAAGGAAGTTTCCGCGCTGCGTCTTGAACTTGCAAAGCTTAAAAAATCTGAAAGGCTTGAAGAAGGACCGCGGCTTACCCTTTACGGAGAT
>WQRS01000038.1 GCA_009786615.1 Treponema sp.
TCTTGCGGCGCTGATACACGACAGGGGAATTGTAAGCTCCGCCGATTTGTTTGAATTGTCGCAAATGGACAAATCAGGCTTTGCCAAAAGTCTTGAGGAACTGCTCGGTGCGGCGACCTTGCATAAAATCATGGAATTCGGGAAATCCCGTTATTTCATTGCCGGAGGGGAACCTCTCTCCACAGGATCGGCGGCGGGCTTCAGTGGAGCATTTGGCGCGATAGTGCAGGCAGCGCAGCGCATACTGAAAAAGTTCCACACAGAACACCCGGAACTGGCGGGGCTGGATGCGGAAAAATTGTACGCATCGTTGAGCGCGGTTAAAAACACCGGAAAAATACCGGCGGGAGATTTCAAAGACCTCATCACTTTGATGGCGGAAAAAAAGAGCATTGTTCAGGTACCCATACAGGGCAAAACCTGCTATTGCGCGACAGATTTCCGCCACGCTCCGGATGACAAGTTTATGGCGCTCATAACCCGCGTCAGAGATGCCATAACCGGTGCGGGCTTTAACCTATTAACTCAGGGAGAACTTGAAGCGAAACTGGGCGTGAGTGCCGCAGACATAAAGCGGGCGACCGCTTATTTGCGGGAACAGGAAGATCTGCGCGTTATAGACGGCGGCTTTTTCTTTTCCCGCCAGATGCGTGATAAACTTCTTGAGGTTCTTGCCGGTATGCAGGAGGATATTACCGTTGCCTCTTTGCGCGACTCTATCGGCGCAAGCAGAAAATACACCATGCCCATGCTTGAGTTNCTGGATTCACAAGGTCTTACGCAAAGNAGCGGCGACAAGCGGGTTTTGGTGAAATAGGAGGCAAAAAATCCGGTGCAGTTTGCACTACACCGGATTGGTAAATGTTGTTTGTTAAGTTTTCTTACTTGCTGTTAGGCGATATTTTTTCAAAAGAATAGTCAATCTTGTCAGGATTCTTGAAGTAATCGACCATTAACTTTTTCACTGTCCCTGAAAGCAGAAGCAGCGCGATAATATTTGGGAGAACCATGAAAGCGTTCAAGGTGTCCGCGATTGCCCAAATTGCCGCTACACCGCCGGTTGCGCCAAATACGCAAATGGGAAGCATTGCCACACGGTAACCCATGATCGGCTTTAAGCCAAACAGGTATTCAAAGCATTTTTCACCATAGAACGCCCAGCCGATTACTGTTGTAAAGCCGAACATGGCTATAAGAACCGTCATAAGTCCGCCGCCAAATACGGGACCGAATAATGAGTTTGAGAACGCATAGATAATGAGCGGAGATCCTGTCATACCGGGAGCGGTTCCCGGCGCGATGATTTCCAGCGGAACTGTTACAAGGATAACAAGCGCAATCAGCGTACACATTACGTGAGTATCCATGAATACTTCAATCGCCCCCCAAAGCCCCTGTTTGGTGGGATGGTCTGTTTTAGCCGCAGCGTAAGCGATGGGCGCGGAACCAAGACCGGCTTCGTTTGAGAAAATACCGCGCATCAAACCGAAACGTATAGCGTACATGATGCTTACTCCCAAAACGCCGCCAACCAAACCTTCGCTTGAGAAAGCGCCGCGGAAAATAAGACTNAACGCATGCGGTACGTTAAAAGCGTTTGACAGTATGATGATGATGGAAGCTACTATCGATGTCATTGCAAGGGCAGGGATAAGTTTCTCAACAACCTTTGCGATGCGCTTAAGCCCGCCAATAACGACAAGTCCGATCAAAACAGCCGCGACGATACCTACCCAAAGGCGGGGAAGCCCCCACTGAAACTCAAGCGCAAACGCGGCGGAGTTTGACTGAACCATGTTGCCTATACCAAAAGCGGCGATAGCACCCGCTACGGCAAAGAACTTGGCAAGCGGTTTAAAACCGATACCTCTTTCCATGTAGGCAAAGGGGCCTGAAAGAACTTCGCCTTTTTTGTTAAACCCGCGGTAATGTACTGCAAGGGTAACTTCGGAAAATTTGGTTGCGATGCCGAAGAAACCGACAACCCACATCCAAAACACCGCGCCGGGGCCGCCGAAGCCGATAGCCGTGGCCGTACCGGCAAGTGTACCGACACCCATAGTCGCGCAGAACGCGGTGTTGATAGCCTGCCAAGGTGTGATATCTCCCTTTCCTGATGATTTGTTTTTTCTGTTTTCAGGTTTTCTGAACATTTCAAGTATAGTTCTGTCCCAGTAATGACCAAACTTTGTGACTTGTAAAAAACCTGTCCTGATGGAAAGAACAAGACCAACGCCCAGCAGAATNACCCAGCTTGGCGGGCCCCANACAATAGGTTGTATGGTTCTGAAAATCAACTCAATGTGATATGCCATAAATAGTCCCCTTTGTTTTTTTATGCATAGAAAGTGATTATGCACAATTCGGCGAATTTTACAACGAAATGCTGANATTGTCAACTATACGATAGAAATATTACCCCTTTGTATTTTAACTGATCTCTCGCTCTCCGACATATAAGCACATTCTGACAGATTTTTTACACAAAGAACCATAAGTACTTGACATTTATGTTAATATGTTGCAAAGTACCATATCGGAGGGGTTTTTCGAGCACTTTCTGGCATTTTGTTCTTCTGAGCGGAAGGTCTAATTTGCAATCAAAAATTTCTCAAGGAGTGTGAGAGATATGAAAACAGTTCTCGTAGTGGATGACAGCCGTATCATGCGGAGCATTGTGAAAAATACGTTTGAAACGCTGAAAATTCCTTGCCACTATCTGGAAGCTGCAGATGGGGAACAGGCTTTCCAATTGTTGGAAAGCAATCAGGTTACCTTGGTTTTTCTGGATTGGAATATGCCGAAAATGGACGGCATGGAATTCTTGAAAAAAATACGCGCAATGCCTGACTACAAAGATATTCCTGTTATTATGGTNACGTCAGAATCNGCAAAGTACAATGTGATTGAAGCTTTGGACAGCGGAGCCACGGATTACATAATAAAACCAATCCGTGACAAGGTTTTTAAAGAAAAACTTGCCAAAATTCTAGGTTAGGCTTCCGCTATGGAGAATCCAAAAAAGAAAAGCATATTTACGCTGGTATTTGGGAAGCGTTACGAAGGTCTTGAAGCTCACCAGCGGGTAGATTATGTGCTGTTGTTTATGCTTTTTGCTATCGGTATCGTCCCCTTAGCGATTTTTGGTTTTGTAACATTGCCGCTTGACGGGCAGACAGCAATGAACGACTTTTTCCTAGCATCTCTACTCGCCATTGGGCTCATCATGATACGCTCAAGGATCCCTTTGATCATTCCATCCATTGTCGCGGTAATTGCTCTGGGTATTTATGCACTCGCTGCTCACACCTTTGACGACACCGATCTTTGGCAGGCATCACTGGTTTCCTTCTTTCCAATCATTGCGTTCATTCTTTTAAGCATGAAAGTGGCTCTCATAGTTTCTACCATTGTTTTTATTATTTTTGCCCTCGTAATCTTCTTACCAGGCTTTGTTGAGCATACCCCGACTACAAATATCGGCCTGAGAATACTGGTTGTATATTCTTTTACTATGTTTACGGGCTTTCTCCATTCATATACAAACATACGCAGAAACGAGGAGCGCGTTAATCTTCTTAATCAGGTTACGTACGAAAGGGATCTTTACAACACAATGGGAGACAACATTGATGACGGAATAATACTTTTTGATTCGGAACTTAAAATACAAAGCGGCGGTTTTACCAAAGCGGTTATTAAAATCCTTTCATGGTATGACACCGATCTTACCGGAAAAAACTTTTTGGATATTCTTTCAGGATCGCTTAACGTAAAACAGCTCCAGGTTTTGCAGAAATATTTCAGGATGATTTCTGACAAGACAAAAGATGCTGCCCTTTTAAAAGAGGCAAATCCAATTTCGGAATTTGAATATAAGATTGACGGCGGTGTAAAAGTTTTGAGCACCACATTTCACTTGATAGAAGATTCAGGCCGCCAGCCTATGATCATTGGGGTGTTAAAAGACATTACACTGGAAAAAGAATTTGAAAAGGAAATGCAGGCGCAGAAGGACATTCGAGAGCAGGAAGTCAAAAACATGGTTGACTTGCTTAAGATTGACCCTGTTGTCTTCCAGGATTTTATTGACGACACCGATGCCAACTTCAATTACATAAATGAAACGTTAAAAGACAGTACGCTTGATGAGCGTGAAGTTGTTACCAGGTTTTTTCAGAACATACACGCCATAAAATCAAACGCGGTCGTTTTGGGTCTTGAAACCTTTGGCACAAAACTGCACGAACTTGAAGAAGAAATAAAGGCTGTATTGCACTATGATGTAATTGCGAACACCGATATTCTTGTTTTGACCACAAAACTGGAAGTAATTTTACAGATCAAAGACGGCTTTTTAGAGATAATCAAAAAAGTAGAAGCATATAAAGCTTCCCGTAAAGTCGAAGATGTTTTGATTAACTCGCTGAAAATTGCTGTTGAGAGAATTGCCGCAGAAACTAATAAAGAAGTTGAGATTAAGGCCGGACAATTGGACAGGGAAGTTCTTGAGTCAGATTTGCGCAAGCCCATAAAAGACATTTTATTCCAGTGCATTCGCAACTCAATTTTCCACGGGATTGAACCTGCCGAAGAGCGCAGGCGCAAGGAAAAAGATTCCCGCGGCGTTTTGAGTTTTACGGTAAAGAAAATTGGCGGCANCGCTGAGCTTAATTTTTCCGATGACGGCAGCGGCTTAAATTGGGAATCGATTAAGGAAAAATATCACAAGATATATCCTGAAGCAAAAGAAGAAGTGGCAAAAAATAAATTACTTGCCGCGATTTTCTCACCTGAATTTTCAACGAGTGATGAAATCACTTCGGTTGCAGGCCGCGGTGTCGGACTTAGTTTGGTGAAAAAAATAGTGAAGGAAAACCACGGGGCAATTGTGGTAAACTCTTCTGATTCAGGCTTGACGTTTAAGTTTACATTTCCGTTTGAAACAGAAGCAGCCGCAGCCCACGCATAAGGTGGGGATTGCTCTATTTATTGCGCAAAAATCTTGTAAACCAAAAGCAATAACTTGTAGCGGAAATACGGAAAGACCCTAAAGAGGCGGAAAGGGTTCCGCATACAAAAAACGATGCTTTCAAGCCCCTTATCAAAAATGGCATCTGAAGGGCGGCGCTTTTTGTCTGCAAATACGTCAAAAAGGTCGCTGCACCACAAACGGAATCCTGAGTTAATGCTTGTGCAGTTTCGGGCAATCCAGAGTTCTCTTCTGCGGACACCCTTCCCTGTTAAAAGCAAATCCGGAGACGCTTTTCGGATAGCTTCAATAACTGTCGCCTCTTCGCTTTTTCTCATTGAGCCTTCGTGCCGCCCAACCACTTTTAAGCGGGGAAATGTTGTATTGATGTTTTTTCCCACTCTTTTTAGGATTTGGCTTTTACCGCCCAAAAGGTAAAGGGAATGCTCGCGCTTTTCCAAGATTGAAAGCAAGCTTACAACAAAGTGAAACGGCATATAGCGGTAAACTTTCTGACCTGTTAAGAATTTTACACCTGACACAATGCTTTTGGAAATTGGGATTACAAGTGCCGCATTATACACGTAGTCGCGATAAGCACCTTTGCGTCTTGCGCGCAATAAATCCGAAAGCGATAAAAGAACAATGTTTTGTCCCTTTGCAGAGCGAAAGTCTTCCGAGCTTTTTGCGTAAGCTAAAAGCTGATATATTACACTGGGTAGATCTTCCGGCTTTACAATGTCGATAGGAACTTTAAGAAATGTTATTCGCCTGACATCCACGATTCACTCTCCAACAATATGATTCTTAAAGCCGCAGTTCCATAAAGAGCAGCCGTGTCAACTCGCAAAATTGTATTACCCATAAGCAAGGGCTTAAATCCCGCCGCCGCAAACTTCGACACTTCACGGTGGGAAAATCCTCCCTCAGGACCAACCGCCAAAGCCACAATGTCAGGATTACATCGAATATAATCGTGAAAGCTTCCCTTTTCAAGCGGTTCTTGATGAAGCACTATACTCAAAGGCCGCCTGAAGCTTTTTTTCTGCGCTTCCCAATACTCAAGCATTTGTTCAAACCCAACCGGTGGCAATACTGATGTCTGCACAGCAGATCCGCTTTGCTGGCGCGCCTCTTTAACTATGCGCTCCCAGCGTTTTAGTTTTTCCGCATTAGGGCGGGCTGTAGAGTGCTCGGACTGAAACGGCACAACGGAAAAAACTCCCCCTTCTGCCGCCTGCCTCACAATAGTATCCATTTTTGCGCCCTTGGGTAAACCTTGAATAAGGACGATGGGCGGAATATCCGTTTTTGCCCACAGGCGGCTTTCCCCTAAGGGAAATGTTTGCGGGTGGGTTTTTTCAGCCTGAACACACAGAGGTTTTGGCGGCAGACTGCATTGCCCGATAAGGATATTATCCGCCAAGGATGAAACCGAAACAAGTACCTCAGTCCCATCGGGAAGAAGCGCGTTAAAATGTGAGCCGGGCTTAAGCCGCCTAACCCGCACAAGGTAATGGTAGTCTTTAGCGTAAAGACGAACCACTCCTTCCGGATTTGGCGGCGAAGAAAGAACAAAACGCTTCATGGCCGATTAAGAAGGCAAGTATGCGTCTTCCTCCATCTCCATTGCGGCTTCTTCCTGTAGATTCCTGAGCGTTCGCGTATTCTCCATAAGCGCGTGGAAGTTTTCCTCGCTTAAAATCCTGACCGCCTCTCTAAGTTGAACATCGTACTCAAGATCAAGCACGAGTCCTCCGGCACGGCGGTTTTGGTCATTGCGGATAAGACGGCGAATCAGCGCATCGTCCAAACTAAAATCGCTTGTTAATGAGGCAACAAAGGCGTTGACGACAGCGGGTGTTGCATTCGGATTATCTCGCGTAAAGTCAGAAATTCTCCCTGAGCTGACCAAAGCGCTTAACTCCTGAACATCCACATTGACAAAATAATCGGGGAAACTCACTTCCCTGTCCGGCGGAATCCCAATGGCGTCGATACTTGCATTGCTGGGTGTGAAGTAACGAGCGGTCGTCATCCTAAAGCCGACTCTGCCCAACGGATACACCTGCTGAACGGAGCCCTTGCCAAAGGTGCGCTCGCCGACAAGGTACGCCAAGCCCCAGTCTTTAAGCGCGCCGGCGACAATTTCCGCCGCAGAAGCGGATCCGCGGTTAATAAGCACAATTACAGGCGTATCAGGCGTGACGATAGAGCGCCCGCGCGCGTAAAACGCCCTGTTTTCACGCTCGATGCGGGAACGGGTGGTAACAACCACTTGCCCTTCAGCAAAAAGATTGCTCACCGCCACTGCCGCATCAAGGCGGCCGCCCGCGTTGTTTCTAAGGTCAAGAATTATTCCGCGATAGTTGTTTTCCTGAAAATACTGGATGGCTTCCCGAGCGACGTTGGCGGTGTGCGGGGTAAAGTTGAGGAGCCGCAAATAGCCAATATCGCCGATCATCGAGTANCTGACAGTGGGAACCTGAATCACNGCCCTTGTCAGCGTAACAGGGAACTCAACTCTGTCCCCGCGCCGAATAAGGAGCTCAACATCGGTNTTTGGTTGACCACGCAAACGCGAAACCGCTTCATCACTTGACATTACATCCGTTGGATAACCGTCTATGGTGACGATGAAGTCGCCTGAGTTGATNCCTGCCCTCCAGCCGGGAGTGTCTTCAATTGGGGCGGCAACCTCCAAAAAGTTAGGCCGTCCGTCGGGGCGNGGNTCGCCGGTTTTCGGTGAGATAAAAAGTCCAACGCCNCCGAAAACACCCTGCGTTGTATCCCGCAGGCTGTCCATCTCAGCTTCGCTTAAAAAGGCGGTATTGGGGTCATCAAGTGAATTGAAAAGGCCGCGCATTGCGCCTTCAAAAAGCGCCTGAGCGTCNACCTCGTCAATGTAATATCGCTGAATAATTTCGAACGCAGTTCTGAAAATCGCGGTGAACTGAGCCGAAGACGCAGGAGTCTCTGTTCTGCCCTGAGCATGGGCCCGTGGCGCTATAGTGATGGCAAAGATTAAGCAGAAAGCAAGAGTTGAAGCCACCCATAGTGCGGATAATCGGAACTTACGTGGGTTGGCCGAACTAAGCGGCGCATTGTTTTGTTCATTCATTACTGCAACTTTAGACTGTGCAAGACAATTTGTCAATTATCTTGTCAAGGGGGTTGAATCTTACACTATGGTTAGATTCAACGTGAGGCAACGCGGGTCTATACACAAAGCGGTAATTACCGTACAATGATACCCATGAGATACGGAATTAGTAGTGTTCTTTGGCAGCTCGCAGTTTCCTTATACCTTTTTGCCAACGGAATCATAGGGCTTCAGGGTGGAACTTTCTTCAACAGGGGGATTTTCCATGATATCTTCCAGCGGATGGGCTTTTCAGGCGACATATTGGGCGTTTTGGTAATTGCTTTCAGCGTGATCGCAATAGTTGCGGCTGTTACAATACTGTTCGGCTTGTTGGCCGTGAAAATTCCTTTCCTAAGCATGATTGTTCTCGTTGTGGCGATTACGTGGACTGTGTACATTGTCATTGCGCTTATTTCCTGGGTAAACGATGGATTTGTAAATCTCTTTCCGGAATTATCAATGTTCGCGGT